>JAQGKJ010000016.1 GCA_028290165.1 Bradyrhizobium sp.
GGTGGATGCGCTCAGCATGCTGGTGCACCGCCAGCGCGCCGAGGGCCGCGGCCGCGCCATGGTCGAGAAGATGAAGGAACTGATCCCGCCGCACATGTTCCAGATTCCGATCCAGGCGGCGATCGGCGGCAAGGTGATCGCGCGGGAAACCGTGCGTGCGCTGCGCAAGGATGTGACCGCAAAGTGCTACGGCGGCGACATCACGCGCAAACGAAAACTTCTGGAGAAGCAGAAGGAAGGCAAGAAGAAGATGCGGCAGTTCGGCAAGGTCGATATCCCGCAGGAAGCTTTTATCGCCGCGCTAAAGGTGGATAGCTGAGGCCGCTGTGACGCGCATCCTTAGCAAAATCGAGCTAGAAGGCCTCGAAAGGCTACCAATACGAATCCCTGACTATGAGGGGTCACATCCGTTTTCTTCTGGTACCTCAATCGAGGCCTACGGTCTGGAAGAGTTGAAAAAGAAGAGCGTTACCAAACACGCTCGAACGGTTTGGTTCGAAAAAAGATTATTCGCGATCTGGCGTGAGACCGGCAAACCTGTGCCCTACGCGTTCCGGACGGCTGACGGAACAATTCGGTCGATGGATGCTGGGTGTCTGGGTCTTCTTTTCAATCGCACTCGGCCGAAACTTATCGCTCAGACTGATCCAAACACCGGCGAGATAATAGCAGCGGAGCCAGCAGGGCCGTTCAGGACTCGTTACGAGCGGCTGGAAGCAAGTTTACGCGAAGAGGTTCGACCCGAAATCCTAGTGCGCTCTGAATCCGCTCAAGTCGGAACAACCATCAAGGACAGCGCGTCGGAATCTAGCGAGAGACCTGCCCTGGAACTGGGCTTCAACTTGGACGACCCGCCGGACGAACGTCGAAGCGAATTATCTAGCCGCGTTATTCGGGAAGGAGCGGAAACTTTTCGCAACGAGCAAATGAAGCTATGGGCATCAAAATGCGCCGCCACAGGTTGCAACATAAGAGAAGCTCTCGATGCAGCCCACATTTTTAAGTACTTGGGAGAGCACAGCAATCGTCCAGATAATGGCCTTCTACTCAGGGCAGACATTCATAAGCTGTTTGACAGGAATCTCATTGCCGTGGAGGAATCTGAAGGCCAGCTAGTCTGGCGGGTTTCGACAAGCCTGCTGGGCAGCGATTACGCAACCCTCAATGGTAGACGCGTTGCATCGGGATCAGAAGTGAGCGCCTTTCCTCATCGAGAACTGCTTGCTCGACACTTGAAAGAGCTAAAGCCGTAATCCGGCTCAATAGACCGCGGACATTGAATTTCTGCCCGTAACATGTTACGCTCCACCCATGGCCACGACCCCGAAAAAGTCAAAACCCCGCACCCCGCAACAGCGCATGGCTTCGCGCCGCGAGCGGCTGCGCGCGCAGGGGCTGCGGCCGGTGCAGCATTGGGTGCCGGATTTGCGCGACCCCAAGGTGCTTGCGGAAATCCGCCGTGAGATAAAGCTGATGGCGCAGCATCCGGAAAATGACGCGATCGATGATTGGATCGAGTCGGTATACGATTGGGAATCGTGGAAATAACGCGGGGCGATGTCGTGCTGATGGTCGTTCCAAGCGATCTCGGGAGGCCGCGGCCCGGCGTCGTCGTTCAGGGTGACAAATTCAACGCCGGCCTTTCGACGATCTTCGTCTGTCCGGTTTCGTCGGACTTGCAGGACGGACTTTCGCTCCGACCGCTGATCGAGGTTGCACCCGAGAACGGTCTTCGCCTTCGGTCGCAAATCATGACAGACAAACTGGTCGCGCTCCGGCGCGACCGCATTCGGCGGGTTGTTGGCCGCATCGACGCGGAGACGTCGGAACAACTGGACCGCGCGCTCCTTCTGGTGCTCGGGCTGGCGCGGTGACGAACCCGCGGCGCATGTCCGCGCCTCACCCATGCCCCCGCCCATCTTGATCCGCCGCGCCAGATAGACCACCATTGTCCCTTCGCCAGCCAAAAGGCCCAAAAAGGGGCGAGGAAACGCATGAACAAGCTTCCCGGTTTCGGACTGATCGAGCGCGCACAGGCGCTGACGCCGCTGATCGCGCGCGAGGCCGACGAGATCGAACGGACCCGGCGGCTCACCGAGCCCGTGGTTTCCGCCCTGATCGAGAACGGGCTTTATCGGGTGCTTTTGCCGCAAAGCCTCGGCGGCGCGGAAGCGCCCCCCGAAATCTTCATGCAGGTGCTGGAGGAAATTGCAAAAGCCGACGCCTCGACGGCCTGGTGCCTCGGCCAGTGCTCGGTCTGTTCCATGACGGCGGCCTATCTCGATCCGGACGTGGCAAACCAGATCTTCAACACGCCGCCCGGCATCCTCGCCTGGGGCGCGATCGCCAACGAGGTGCACGTGGTTCCCGGCGGCTATCGCGTCACGGCGCGCTGGGATTTCGCCAGCGGCTCGCGTCAGGCGAGCTGGCTCGGCGCCCACGTCCAGGTCGTCGAGGCAGACGGCACCCGGCGGTTGATGGCCAATGGTGCGCCGGAAATACACACGATCGTGTTCCCGATGGCGAGTGCGACCATGTACGACGTCTGGGACGTGATCGGCCTCAGCGGCACCGGCACCGACAGCTATTCAGTCGACAATCTTTTCATCCCGGAAAAATTCGCCGCCCTGCGCGACAATTTCACCGCGCTGCGCGAAAAAGGCCCGCTCTACGGGATCACCACTTACTCGATGTTCGGACTGGGATTTGGCGCAATCGCGCTCGGTGTCGCGCGCGCCACGCTGGATGCGGCCATTGAGCTTGCGCGCGGCAAGGCGTCGGTCGGCCTCAAGGCGATGCGCGAGAACAGCGCCGTGCAGACCTTGATCGGCCGCACCGAAGGCAATCTGCGCGCGGCGCGGGCCTATCTCTACGCGACGGCAGCCGAGGGCTGGCGCGATCTCACCCACACGGGCAAGCTCTCCGAGGACCACCGGGCGGCGTTTCGCCTCGCCTCGACCTGGACGATCCATCAGGCCGCCTCGGTGGTCGATGCCGCCTATCACATGGCCGGCGCCACCGCTGTGTTCAGGGCCAACCCATTCGAGCGCCGCTTTCGCGACATGCACGCCATCTCGCAGCAGATCCAGGCCCGCGACACCCATTACGAGGACGTCGGCAAGATGATCCTGACCGCCAGCACGATACCGCGCGGACCAACAACTTAAGACGCCGAAAGCGTCGAGACCTCCTGGCCGGTCTGCGTGGGCCGCATGGGCACCGGCGATATTGCAACTATCGGTTTCAATTTACCTGGTTGTTAAGCACTTTCTGGGACCTTCCGAAATCTTCCATTCGCGGAGTTCCGGAAATCCCCCATGTTCAGACTTCGATCGATCGCGGCCCGCCTGATCCTGGTCATCTCACTGACCGTCGCGGTAGCCTGCGGAATTCTCGGAACATTCTCGATCATCCAGCAGCGCTCGCTGACGCAGCTCGCGCTCGACCAGCAACTCAAGCTGCAATATGACAGCGTCATCGCCGCGCTCGACTACGAGGGGCGCGCAGCGCTGGCGGTGAGCGCCGTCATTGCCGCACTGCCTCCGGTCGGTGACGCCAT
Organism: Bradyrhizobium sp.; assembly: GCA_028290165.1. Next base: position 3,560 of record JAQGKJ010000016.1, read on the forward strand.
CGCCAAAGGGGACCGCGACGCGCTCATGCCACTGTTGCAGGGCTCCCTGGCCGCGTTACAGCCGCAGGGCATGCCGCTGATCAGCTTCCACACGCCGCCGGCAACCGCCTTCTTCCGTGTTCACGCGCCGAAAATCTTCGGCGAAGACATCTCGGCTCGGCGCAAGACCGTGGTGGAGTCGATCAAGACCGGAAAGCCGATTGTCGGCGTCGAACCCGGGCGGGAGTCGCTGGGCATTTTCGCCATGACGCCGATCATGCGTGAAGGAAAAACCATCGCCGTCGCCGATATCGGGGCCACCTTCGGCAAGGAGTTTGTAGACCGCGCCAAGCAGCGCTTCGGCATCGACCTTGCCGTGCACTGGTTCGACGGCAAGGCCTTCAGGAAGCTCTCCTCGACTTTCGGCGACGGCGTGGTTGCCACCCAGGACGAACTGAAGCGCGCGTTCGACGGCACGCCGCTCCGCCGCGAGGCCGCCCTGGGCGGCCATCCCGCCGCGCTCTATCTCGGGCAGATCAAGAACTACGCCGGCGAGCCGGTGGCGGTGATCGAAGTGATCAAGGACACCACCGAGTACGAGGCAGCCGCAACCCGCGCCCAGTTGCACCTCCTGGTCGGCACCCTTGCCATTCTTGCCGGCGCCATTCTGCTGGCGTTCCTGCTTGGCCGCGGCCTGTCGCGCCCGCTGACCGCCATCACCGCGGTCATGAACCGCCTTTCGAGCGGCGATACCGATGTGACGATCCCGGGCGGCGATCGAAATGACGAACTCGGCACCATGGCGCTGGCGGTCGACGTGTTCCGCAAGAACATGATCGAGGCCGGCACGATGCGTGAGACACAGGAGGCCGCCAAGCAGCAGGCCGAGCTCGAGAAGCGAGCCTTGCAGCGCCAGATGGCCGACCGTTTCGAGGCCGACGTCAAGAGCGTGGTCGGCGCGGTCGCCAAGGCGACGCAGGACATGCAGCGCGTCGCCCGCGAGATCACGGCCAGCGTCAACGGGACGTCAGAGCGGACCGCCGCGGCGGCGGCGGCTTCCGAGGAGGCTTCCGCCAGCGTCAGCACGGTGGCGGCCGCCACCGAGGAGCTTGCCTCTTCGGTGGCCGAGATCGGCCGCCAGGTCACCCATTCCAGCGGCGTCGCCGATGACGCTGTGATCAAGGCCGGGCAGACCACCGATATGGTCGCTGGCCTCACCGCTGCCAGCGAGAAAATCGGCGATGTGCTTCGGCTGATCGGCGCCATCGCCAGCCAGACCAATCTCTTGGCACTCAATGCGACCATCGAGGCGGCACGCGCCGGCGATGCCGGCCGGGGCTTTGCCGTGGTCGCCTCCGAGGTCAAGGAACTCGCCAGCCAGACTGCGAAGGCGACGGAAGAGATCGCGGGCCAGGTCACCGCGATACAATCCGCCACCGGCGATTGCGTCATCGCGATCGGCGGTATCAGCGACACCATCCGCGAGATCAGCGGCATTGCGACCACCATTGCAGCCGCCGTCGAGGAGCAGGATTCGGCAACGCGCGAGATCGCGCGGAGCGTGCAGCAGGCCGCCGCCGGCACCAGCGAGGTTTCGCACAACGTCGCAGGCGCCAGCCATGCCGCCGACCAGTCGCGCGCGCTCGCCGACAATGTCCTGACCGCCTCCGGCGAACTCAGCCAGCACGCCGCAGCGCTGTTCGAAAGCGTCGATACCTTCCTCGCCGGCCTGCGTGCCGCATAGGCGTCGGCGCTCTGGCGTTTTCCCAGCACTCCGTTCGCGTCTGCGGACAACAACGCAAGGGCCCAATAGGCGCCTGGAAAATAAAGAGGCCGCCCATTAAGGATAGCCTCTTTCGCTTCGCGGTCACGGGTTTCTAGTTCGCGGTGGCAGGACCAATCGTCCCAACTCCGACCAGTAAATGCAATTCCCCAATGGAAGCTCGTAGCCCGGAACCGGCTCGCCCGAAGCGCGTTGCGCTGTCTGGCAACCGCAAAAGCGAGGGAGACGGATCATGCCGCGCGGCGACAAATCGAGCTATACCGACAAGCAGAAACGCCAGGCCGAACACATCGAGGAAGGGTACGAGCATCGCGGCGTCCGCAGGAAGGAAGCCGAACGGCGCGCCTGGGCCACCGTCAACAAGGAAACCGGCGGCGGCAATAAGAGCGGCTCCGGCCGCGGTGTTCCCGACACCAACGTGTCCTCCAAACGCGGCGGCAGGATCGGCGGACCACGCGGCGGCAAGGCCTCCGCGAGCCGCCCGCCCGCGGCGCGTTCCCGTTCCGCGAAGAAGGCCGCGGCAAGCCGCAAGCGGCACGCGACCAAGAGGTCGGGAGTGCGCAAAGCCACACGGAAGAAATAGCACGCTGCTGGATGCCGGCGCTGGAATTCTCGCCCGCTCTCGTCAGGCGACCAGCGCGGCCTTTTCGCCGATATCCGCGAGCGCGGCCAAATCCGCGCCGCACTGCGCCCTCAACAATCCGACGATCTCGGCGTTGGGCCGCGCGCGGCTGAACAGAAAGCCCTGTCCCTCGTGGCAGCCCTCCGAGCGCAGGCAGCTCAGTTCGGCTTCGGTCTCGACGCCCTCGGCGGTAATGGTGACGCCAAGGCCCATGCCGAGGCTGATGATCGAACGCACGATCGCCTGCGCATCGCGATTGGAGTCGAGATCGCGCACGAACGACTGGTCGATCTTGATCTTGTCGAACGGAAAGCTTCTGAGATAGCTCAGGCTGGAATAGCCGGTGCCGAAATCGTCCATCGAAATACGCACGCCGAGCGCGCGCAGCGCATGCAGCGTGGCGAGCACCTGGCTGCTTTTTTCCAGGAGCAGCGTTTCGGTGATTTCCAGCTCCAGCCGCTTCGGCGGCAAACCCGACTGCTTCAGTGAATCCATCACGATCGACAACAGATTGCCGACGCGAAACTGTAGTGGCGACAGGTTGACCGCGACGCGGACATCGTCCGGCCAAAGCGCTGCATCCATGCAGGCGCGGCACAGCATCAACCCGCCAAGCCCATTGATCAGGCCGGTCTCCTCGGCCACCGGGATGAATTCGGCCGGCGAGATCATGCCGCGCTCGGAATGCGGCCAGCGCACCAGTGCCTCGAAGCCGGTGATGCGCCCCGTCGCAAGGTCGATCAGCGGCTGATAATGCGGCCGCAGCACATCATTCTGGATCGCGTCGCGCAGATCGGCCTCGATCTTGCGGCGCGTCTGGGCGCGCGCATCCATGCCGGCCTCGAAGAAGGAGAAGGTGCCGCGCGAATCATTCTTGGCACGCGACAGCGCCATGTCGGCATTTTTCAGAAGCTTCTCCGACTCGTCGCCGTCGCCCGGCGCCATCGCGATCCCGATGCTGGCGCCGATGACGACGGAATGGCCATCGAGCAGGTAGGGATCGCCGATCGCCTCCAAGAGCCGCCTCGCCAGCAGCACCGCGTCCTCGGGCCGCGTCAGCCCGCCCTGGATGACCGCGAATTCGTCAGTATTGAGACGGGCAAGGGTGTCTTCCTCGCGCAGCATCGAGCGCAGACGCTTGGCGACGCCGCGCAGCAGCTTGTCGCCGATGCCGTGGCCCAGCGTATCATTGACCGACTTGAA
>JAQGKJ010000043.1 GCA_028290165.1 Bradyrhizobium sp.
CCGCGGCGCAGGTCGCTGTTGTCCATCGCCGGCAGATCGTCATGGATCAGCGAATAGCAGTGGATGCATTCGAGCGCGGCGCCGGCCCGCAGTGCGGCCTCGCGCGGCACGCCGAACACGGCCGAGCTCTCGACCACCAGGAACGGCCGCAGCCGCTTGCCCCCGTTAAGGCTCGAATAGCACATGGCGTCCATCAGCCGTTTCGGCCGCGCGATCTCGTCGGGCATCAGCGCGTCCGACAATAGCTTCCCGAGCAGGGTTTCGGTGTCTTCCGCGGTCTGGTCCAGCCGCTTCGCAAAGTCGGATAATGCAGTGCCGGTCGTCATCAAAAACAGCTCCCCAATCAAGTTGGCCGGACAATCGGTTATGGCAGGGGCTTCGTCAATTCCGGCGGGCAGGGTAGGCTTGCGCCTTAAAACCGCTGGAAAAGGCCGGAACTATCATAGGGATATCATTCCATGCCGGCCGTTGTCCGCCCGCTCCCCCATCGCCTTTAGCCAGAAGCGCCAGATTTGCGCGTCGCCCGAAATTTGCTCCTGGTCTTGCTGGTCGTGCTGCTGCTGCCGTATCTCGTGGCGCCGCTCTATCGCGGCGGCCATCCGGTCTCGACGCTGATGGCCTGGCGCTATCTGACCGGCGCGCCAATGTCGCGGAAATGGATCGATTTTGCCGCGATCTCGCCGGCGCTGCCGCGCTCGGTGGTCGCAGCCGAGGACGCGAAATTCTGCAGTCACCACGGCATCGACTGGGATGCGCTGCGCGACGTGATCGACGACGCGGAGGACGGCGAGGTGACGCGCGGCGGCTCGACCATCACCCAGCAGGTGGCGAAGAACCTGTTCCTGTGGCCGGGCCGCAGCGTGGTCCGCAAGGCACTGGAGTTTCCGCTGGCGCTGTGGATCGATCTGGTGCTGCCGAAGCAGCGGATCCTCGAAATCTATCTCAACATCGCCGAGCTCGGCCCTTCCGGCCAGTTCGGCGCGCAATCAGGCTCGGCCTACGCTTTTGGCCATCCGGCATCGGTGCTGTCGCCGCGCGAGGCGGCGTTGTTGGCGGCGATCCTGCCCAATCCCATCAGGCGCAGCGCCCGTAATCCCGGTCCCGGGGTGCGCCGTCTCGCCGGTACCTATACGGCGCGGGCGCAAGCCCCAGGCTTGCAGCGATGCTGGAGCGAAAATCGCGCTTTTTGAGCCCATTTTGGGCTATTTTGGCCAACAGCCGCCCTAGCTTTGCGCAAGCCCATCCTCTATAAGCGCGGCCTTATCGGCATTTCAGCTCAGCCTAAAACGCTTAAGCCGTTCGCTTTCGGACGATGCCCTACGACACACCCCTGGAGACACCGACATGGCCGTTCCAAGAAGAAAAACATCGCCCTCGCGGCGTGGTATGCGCCGCTCGGCGGACGCCCTGAAGAAGCCGACCTATGCCGAGGACAAGGATTCCGGCGAATTGCGCCGCCCGCATCACCTCGATTTGAAGACCGGCATGTATAAAGGCCGGCAGGTCCTGAAGGCCAAGAAGGAATCCTGATCGAGGCGGAAGGCTATGTCGCCGCTGCTGGCAGTGCCTGCCTGAATTCGGCCAACGAGTGAGGTAAGACGGGTTCCCGCGGCGGGCAGAACAACGCTTCGCCGGGGAAATGCCTTAAGTTCTCTTGCTCGCAAAAGAAGGCCTCGCCGATGTCCATGGTCGGTTTTCCGCTTCTTCTGATTCCGCTCGCGATCTTCAACATCATCGTCTTCCTGATGCCCGGCGTTTCCCTCGCCGAGCCGGTCCTGAGGCTGACGCTGATCTCCGGCGTCGAATGGCCGCTGACGCTGAGCGACATGCTGTTGGCGCTCGGCATTTTGTTGCTGTTGTTCGAGGTCATCAAGGGCGCACGTCCCGGCGCCAAATTTCTTACCGACCATCTGTTGTCGCTGATCGTGTTCGGGGCTGCGGCCGCCGAATTTGTGCTGTGGCCGCGCTTTGGCACATCGACCTATTTCCTGCTGACACTGCTCGCGCTGGTGGATTTCCTGTCCGGCATTGCCTTGCGCGTGCGGCGCCCAAGGCAGCCAGCCGTCGCCGCGACGCGCGCGGCCAGACAGCCCGTGCCGGCGTCCGAACCTCAATTCGATCCCGCGCCCGCGCCCGCGCCATCGGCGCCGGCACCCGTACCGGCGCCGGTTGCCGAACCCGTCCACGCCGAACCGAAAATCGAGCATGTTGACGTCGCGCCAGCCGAACCGTCGCCGCAGGTCCCCTCGCCGGAGCTGCAGCCGGGCAACGGCTCGCCGCCGCCGCCGGACACGCCGCCGCGCTGATTTCCAGATCTAAGACAATTTGCAGATCTAGTCTAAATGATTTGCCGCGTCCGGATGCCGGCGCCCGAGACCTGCTGCTGGTTCGCCCGGTAGGCGCTCTGCGCATCGGCCGGCGTCGCGCGCCGCAGTGTGCGAGTTTGCGGAGCGTATTCGGCCGTAGCAATCAGCTGCGTGACAAAATCGGCCCGTGACAGCGGCTGGTCCGGCACATGCGACCAATGAACCGTCGGGACCACCGGCACCAGCGCGACGCAGGGCGGCTTGGCGTCCGCAACGACGCCGTCATCTACCGCCTGCTCTGGTTCACCGCTATCTAACATCGCCAATCGAAATCCGGCTGAACTGTCACGTTTTGGGACGTGACGCCCTTTTGCGACTTCATCATCGCAAGGACCATGCCGGTTCATCCCGGTTGGTTCCCGGCGGCTGCCAAACGTGGTTTGCGGAATATTCATCAACTTGGCCTAGGGTCTCGGGCCAAAAGAGGCACTATTCTTGAGACCGAATCATCCGGCAGTGTCCCGAAACGAGGCGACCGTGGCATCCACTCTTCCGAAAGCTTCGACCATCCTGGCTTCGCTCGGCCAGGCCGCCTTCGTCTGGGACATCGCCACCGACGCAATTACCTGGAGCGATCATGCCAGCGCGGTGTTCTCGGATATCCCGGCAGCCTCGCTTGCGAGCGGTGCGGAGTTCTCAAAACTGATCGAGCCGGTGCGCTCGATCCGGACCGATGCGCTCACTCATTCGCCGCCCGCGCGCAGCGGCGAAGGCGCGCCCTACCGGATCGAATATGGGGTTCGGACCTCGACCTCCGAGCCGGTGCTCTGGATCGAGGAAACCGGCTGCTGGTTCGCGGGCGCCGATGGCAAGCCGGCCCGCGCCCAGGGCATTATCCGCATCAACAACGAAC
>JAQGKJ010000075.1 GCA_028290165.1 Bradyrhizobium sp.
CGGTGACGATGGCGGCCTGGTCTTTTAACTGCATGGTTTCCTCCGAAAGACTTTTCTACTTGAGCGAAATGATGTGGGGATCGGGCGATGTCGCATACAGCGCGTCGATCAGGCCGGCGCGATGCTCCAGCACCGCGCGCTGGTTGATCGAACCCTTGTCGGTGACCTCGCCGCGGTCGATCGACAGCGGCGTATCGAGCAGGATCGCGCGCGCGATCCGCGTCGAAGACCCCGTCGAGGTCGCCAGAAACTTTGTCAGCCGTTCGCGAAAGGCATCGCGGATCAACGGATCGTGCGCGGTCGCCCGGAGATCATCGGGCGGGAGCGTCGGATTGATCAGGCGGCAGCCGTCGAGATCAAGAATGACCAGCGCCGACGCCTCATCGCGGTTGATGCCGGCGATGACCACATCGCGCACCAGCGGCGCGCAGGCCGCGACAAATCGCGCGCGAAGCGGGCCAACGCTGACCCAGGTGCCGCTGGCAAGCTTGAAATCTTCGGCAATGCGGCCATCGAAATCGAAGCCGGCGCTGAAGTCAGTGGGGTCTACCGGCTTCAGCGCATCGCCGAATTTGTAAAATCCTTCGTCGTCGAAGGCGGCCGCGGTCAGTTCCGGCTGCCGCCAATAGCCCGGCGTGACGTTCGGCCCTTTGGCGCGAACTTCCAGCTTGCCGTTGTTGGGCACCAGCTTGGCATCGTTGCCGGACACCGGAAGCCCGACATGGCCGGAGCGGCTGGTGGAGGGCTTCACCGACATGAAGAACGGCGCGGTCTCGGTGGCGCCAAGCCCGGTCAGCATCGGCACGCGAAAACCGGTTTCTCGCACCGCGAGTTCATCAAGGCTGTTCCAGACATAGGGCGACAGTGCCGCGCCTGAGAAGAACATCGCATGCAGCCGATGGAAAAACTTTCCGCGCAATGCTGCATCGTCGCGCAAATAAGGCAGCAGCGATTCATATCCCTTCGGCACGTTGAAATAGACCGTCGGTGAAATTTCCCGAAGATTGCGCACGGTTTCCTCGATGCCTCCGGGCATCGGTTTTCCGGCGTCGAGATACATCGAACCGCCATTATAGAGCGTCAGCCCGATATTGTGATTGCCGCCAAAGGTGTGATTCCATGGCAGCCAGTCGACGATGACGGGCGGCTCATCCTTCAGGAACGCCAGGGTCTCGCGCAGCATCACCTGGTTGGCGCAGATCATCCGCTGGGTGTTGATCACCGCCTTGGGATGGCCGGTCGAGCCCGACGTCAGCAGGAATTTTGCAATGGTATCCGGGCCAATGGCGCTATGCGCCGCATCGAGGTCCTGATGTTCCGGGGTCGCCAGCAACTCGCTTAGCATCGTCACATGGCGGCCCGGCAGACCGCCGCGCGCCGCCACGATCTCGATGCCATCGGGAATATTGGCGACGAGCGCACCGGCGAATTTGCCGGCATCGTCGGCGAACACCACCCCCGGCGTCAGCAGTTTTATGAGATAGCCGAGCTTGCCGTAATCCTTCGACACCAGCGAATAGGCCGGCGAAACCGGGCAGAACGGGATGCCCGCATACAGCGCGCCGAACGCGATCAATGCGTGGTCGATCGAATTGCCGGAGAGAATGACGACCGGCTTCTCGGCGGAGAGCCCGCGCGCCAGCAGCGCTGAGGCGATACGCCGGGTAAAGCCGAGCAGTTGCGCGTAATTGACCTGCCGCCACGCGACGCCGGCGGCGCGTTCCGCCATGAAGACCCGGTTCGGCTTCGCTTTGGCCCAGTGGTGCAGGCGGTCGGTGAGACGGGCCGGATAGTCGCCGAGCGCGATTTTCGGCCTGAGATAAAGGGTGCCGTTGTCGCGGCGCTCGATCGACACCGTGGGATCGCCGAACGAGATCGGGCGCAGCGGGGCGTCGCTGTGGCCGGCCGTGATCGGCATGTTGGGTTTCGCGCTCATGTCAGGCGGGCTTTACCTTGGCGGTCTTGCGGTCGAGAAAAGCGCGGATCCGAAGTTTTGCCTCTTTGTCGCTCTGCGCCACCGTTGCCATCAGCGATTCCATCAAGAGGCCGGCTTGTGGATTGGCTTCCGCGATCATCGGCAGCGCCTGCAGCACGGCGAAATTGGTCAGCGGCGCATTCTTGGCGACCTGCGCAGCGAGCTCCATGGCCTTCGGCAGCGCATTGCCTTCCTCGGTAAGATATTGCGCAAAGCCGTAGGATGCCCCTTCGGTCGCGGAATAGACCCGCCCGGTCAGCATCATGTCGGTCATCCTGGCAACGCCGATCAGCCGCGGCAGCCGCACCGATCCGCCGCCGCCGACGAAAATGCCGCGCTGGCCTGCGGGCAGCGCGAAATAGGCACTGGGTTCGGCGACGCGGATATGCGCCGCACAGGCAAGCTCCAGCCCGCCGCCGATCACCGCGCCCCGAAGGGCCGCAATGACAGGCACGCGGCTATACTGGATGCGGTCGAATACCCGGTGCCACATCTGGGAGTGCCGCAAGCCCTCGGTCGCGTCGTGCTCGGTCAGCTCCGAAAGGTCGAGGCCGGACGAAAAATGCTCGCCGACGCCATGGATCACCACGGCGCCGATTCCGTCCGGGATTTTCGCGAAGCAATCCTGGATCGCCAGCATGATGCCGTCGTTCAGCGCGTTGCGCTTGGCCGGGCGGTTGAGGCCGACCGTCAGCACCGGTCGCGATATCTCGACCTTGAGCAGCGCGGGCTGCTCCGCGGTCGCGGCAGATGCGGCGTTTGCCATGGGATAATTGCGTCCTGTGCAGAATAGTTATATTTTATAACGAA
>JAQGKJ010000078.1 GCA_028290165.1 Bradyrhizobium sp.
GACGAAAAATCGCATCGCAGTTGTGCTGCTCGGTTCCATCGCGCCGCAGACGTATTTTGCGGAACTCAGGGGCGGAATTGAACCTTGGTCGCTCCAAGCTCGACATCTCGGTGGGCAGGTACTTTGACCCACGGAGAACTTGATATGCCTCGAGCGATTCACCTGTTCACACCGCTATCGACCTTTACCGCCGCATCGGAGAAATCCGATAGCTCGCTTGATCCAATCCTGTTGTTTTGCGGAATCTGCCTGTTCGCTTTCCTGATCGCGGTCCTCACCGGCGTGCAAGGCGTTTGGCTTTAATCCTTTTCATCACCTGAAATTAGCGACACCAGCCCGCCGCCGCAATCGGACGGCAGCGGGCATCGGTTCAACTCCTCTTACGCCGCACGAAGATTGGTCGCAGCCTGCAGGGCGCCGGCCAGCGCCTTCTCGCGGTGTTCCGGCCCGACCTGGATTCCATCGGCGGAAATAAATTCGGGATTTTTGACCCCGATGAAGCCGAACACCCAGCGCAAATAAGTTTCGACATATTCGCCCGCTGCCGCCGGCGAGCCGGTGCCATAATATCCGCCGCGCGAGACCGCGATAATCACGCGCTTGTTGCCGGCCAGTCCTTCGGCGCCTTGCGCGCCGTATTTGAAGGTCTTGCCCGCCACCACGATGCGATCGATCCAGGCCTTGAGCTGGCTCGCGATCGTGAAATTATACATGGGCGCGCCGAGCACCACGATGTCGGCGGCCAAAAACTCCTCCAGCACGGTCTGACCGGCGATGAGGTCCTGCTGTAGCGCGGCCTCGGGCGCTGCCCCCTGGGCGGCGGCAAGATGCGAGCCTGACAGGTGCGCCAGCGGCGTCGAACTCAGGTCGCGATAGACGATCTCGAGGTTGGGCGTGGTCTTGCGCAGGCGCTCCACGATCGCAGCGGAAAGCTGGCGGCTGACGGAGTGGGGACCGAGAACGCTGGAGTCGATATGTAGAAGTTTCATTGTGTTCACCCTTGGTATAAGTTTGTAACTGAGGCTATATGAGTGACTGTCCGCAAACCGCGCAAGAACGCACATTTTTGAAACCCGAGCACATCGATGAAACCCGAGCACACCAGAGTGCCTGCCCTTCCGCCTCAGCCGCACCTCGACAGCGACTGCCGTGGCGTCGCGTCGATCCTGGCGCGGGTCGGCGATAAATGGAGTGTGTTCGTCATTATGCTGCTCGGCGACGGTCCGCGGCGCTTCAACGAGATCAAGCGCATGGTCGGCGGCATCTCGCAGCGAATGCTGACGCTGACGCTGCGCGGACTGGAGCGGGACGGGCTGGTAACCCGGACCGTATTCCCGACCATTCCGCCTCGCGTGGATTACGAGCTGACGGATCTCGGACGTGGGCTATGGCAACCGGTGGAGGCGCTGGGCAAGTGGGCGAGCGATCATCAAACGGAGATCGAAGACGCCCGCGCCCGGTTCGACCGGCGCAACGCGGCCGAGTGAACGGTCGCCGCTTAAATCAGCGACACCAGCCCGCCGCCGTGACGCTCGAGCCGGCCAGCGAGTTCGAGCTCGAGCAGCACGGTGCGTACGATCGCCGGTGAGGCTCCGGCCATCCGGATCAAATCGTCGAGCAGGACAGGCACTGGCCCAAGCAGGCTAACGATGCGGGCGCGTTCGCTGGCGTCGGGCTCGGGAGCCAGCGGCTCATCGTCGGGTTCGTGCAGCTCGATCGGCCGCCCCATGATCGGCTCGACGGCATTGACGACGTCGGATGCCTCGGTGGTCAGCGTCGCGCCCTGTTTGATCAGATCGTTGGTGCCGGCGGCGCGCGGATCGAGCGGCGAGCCTGGAACTGCGAACACCTCGCGGCCCTGTTCGGCGGCGATGCGCGCGGTGATCAGCGAGCCGGAGCGGTGCGCGGCTTCGACCACGACGACGCCGAGCGCCACGCCTGAGATCAGCCGGTTGCGCCGGGGAAAATCGCGGGCGCGCGGCACGTGTCCCAGCGGCATTTCGGAAATCGCAGCCCCGCTGGCACTGATGATATCTGCCAGCAGGTCTTCATGCTCCGGCGGATAGACCTTGTCATGACCGCCGGCCAGCACCGCGACCGTGCCGCTCGCAATACTGGCGCGGTGCGCCGCCTGATCGATGCCGCGCGCCAGCCCCGAGGCAATGACAAAGCCGGCCTCGCCGAGATCGCGCGAGAGCGTGCCTGCGAATTTGAGCCCGGCACCCGATGCATTGCGCGAACCGACGACGGCAATGATCGGACGCATCAGCACGTCGCGCAGGCCGCGCACGCCGAGCAGCGGCGGCGCATCGTCGAGGGTGGCAAGCCGCGGCGGATAGCCATCTTCGCCGGGCGCGAGCAGGTGGACGCCGAGCCGTTTGCTGCCTGCGAGTTCAGTGCGCGCATCTTCCTCGCTGCAGATCCGTCCCGGCCGCGATGCGCCACCGCGCCGCGCCAGGTCAGGCAGCCGCTCCAGCGCCGTCCGCGCGCTGCCGAAATGATTGATCAGGGAACGGAAGGTGCGCGGGCC
>JAQGKJ010000097.1 GCA_028290165.1 Bradyrhizobium sp.
GCCGGGCCAGCAACACCGCATCCTCCGGGCGCGCCAGCCCGCTCTGGATGATCGCGAATTCGTCGGAGTTGAGCCGGGCAAGGGTATCTTCCTCGCGCAGCGTCGAGCGCAGGCGCTTGGCGACGCCACGCAACAGCTTGTCACCGATGCCGTGGCCCAGCGTATCGTTGACCGCCTTGAAGTTGTCGAGGCCGAGCACCAGCACCGCGACCTTCTCCGCGCTGCGCCTGGTGTGCTGCAGGATCTCGTCCATATGCTGGCGCAGCAGATTGCGGTTCGGCAGCCCGGTCAGTCCGTCGTGCTGGGCAATGAAGGCGAGCAGCGCCTCGGCGCGATTGCGCTCGGTGATGTCCATCAACGCCAGCAGTACCGCCGGCTGGTCGCTATAGACCAGGTGGCGCGAATAGATCTCCAGATAGATCAGCGTTCCGTCGGCCCTGACATGCTTCCAGGTGCGCGCGGTCTGCTCGTCGCTCGAGCGGTCGCCGGCCCAGGGCGGCTCGGATTCGAAAGCCTGGATGCTTCGGATGGTCAACTTCTCGAACTCGGCGCGGCTATAGCCGTAATGCTCGACCGCGGCGTCGTTGACGCCCAGGATACGCTCGCCGTCCAGCGCGCAGACGAGCATGGGGACCGGATTGCTGTCGAACAACAGCCGGAACGAGGCCTCGCGCTGCTTCAATTCGGTGATGTCGACGCGCAGGCCGATGATGCCGCCGTCCTCGGTCAGCCGCTCCTCGATCAGGATGACGCGGCCGTCGGCAAGCGCCTGCTCATGGCGTTCGCCGGGCTGATACAATCTTGTCAGCCGCTCGGCGATCCACTCTTCTTCGCGGCCGACCGCTTCCGGATAATCGCCGCGCTCGACGCCGATCCGGATGGTGTCCTGCAGCCGGGCCCCCGGCGCGAACAAGTCCGAACTGCGGTTGTAGATCTCGGAATACTTTTTGTTCCAGAGAATGTAGCGCCCCTCGGGATCGAGGAACACGATGCCTTGCGGCAGGATGTCGATCGCCTCGCGCAACCGTTCGTGAGACTTTCGCGCGTCCGCAATCGCAGCTCCCGCTTCCGCGCGTTTGCGCACGATCTCGCCGATTTCAGCTGAAACGCGCCGGCTGCCGGCTGAGAGTTTCGGACTGGGTCTGGCTGGCCGGCCGGGAATACGGTTGATCGCCGCATGCTTCAGTTTTTTTGCTGTTCTTGGCCGGATCTTCGGCATTGCTGCGCCCCACTCGCACTCTCGTCGGTATGTTCTCCGATAAGTGTCTGAAAAAATGGTGTCTCTTGCCAGCAACGCGTCTCGATCGCCGGCGCCCGGCGTCAGGGATTTGGGTTTTGGCTGCCTGTTTTAGAGGCGAACTCGCGGGCGAAAGCCGAGTCACCGCATGCAATCCGCGGTGCCCGCAAATGTGCGAGGCAAATCCGTCTGCATTCTCTGACATACGCCGTGATTGCAGAACCAGTGCCGCGGATTTCCGAAGGTCCGCATCAAATTTCGTCAATGGCCGACAGGGTTATCGAACGGTTAAGACGGCGGGTCCTCAACCCCTGCGTTAGTTCGAAATTTCGATCCGCGTGCTGCGCGGCCTATTGCGCCCATCCAACGCGAACAGTGCCGCAGCATGCGAGGGATGCAGCCTGACGGCTGTTGATGGTCCGGTCTCCGAAATCACGCGGTTGCGACCCAGGGCGCCTTATCCGCGGGCGGCGATCCATGCTAGGCTTGCGCGATAGAGTGAATCGATGATCCCCCGCCGCATTTTCTTCCTCATCCTGTTGGCCGCCTCCCTCCTCGCCGGCGCTACCGGCGCGCCGGCGCAGGACAAGGGCAGCGTCGATCCAAAGCCGCTGCCGCCGCTGGCCAATCCCAACGATCCCAAGATCGGCGCCAAGGAGCTGTTCGGCCGCAAGGTGCTGCCGGCGGCGATCCCCACGCGCGTGATCGGCTTCTACGCCAAGGGCTGCATCGCGGGCGCGGAGGCGCTGCCGATCAACGGCGACACCTGGCAGGTGATGCGGTTGTCGCGCAATCGTAACTGGGCGCATCCCGACATGGTTGCGCTGCTCAAGCGGTTGGCGGACAAAGTGCACAAGGAAGCCAGTTGGCCGGGAATATTGGTCGGCGACATGTCACAGCCGCGCGGCGGCCCGATGATCACCGGGCATGCCAGCCATCAGGTTGGCCTCGACGCCGATGTCTGGCTGACGCCGATGCCGGACCACCGACTGTCGCGCGAGGAGCGCGAGGAAATGTCCGCTGTCATGATGGTGCGCCCCGACCGGCTCGACGTCGATCCAAAAGTCTTCACGCCGGGTCATCTCATACTGATCCGTGACGCCGCGCAGGAACCGAGCGTGCAGCGCATCTTCGTCAACGCGGCGATCAAGAAGGCGTTGTGCCGCGAAGCCAAGGGCGACCGCAGCTGGCTCTCCAAGATCCGACCGATGTATGGCCACGATTATCACTTCCACATTCGCATCAAATGTCCCTCCGGCAGCGACGCCTGCGAGAGCCAGCCGGCGCCGTCGGACGGCGAAGGCTGCAGCGCCGGCGACCTGGCCTTCTGGTTCAAGGATTCGGTCATCCACCCCAAGCCGCCGAAAGAACCTCCGAAGCCGCGGCTGGGGCCCACGCTGGCGCAATTGCCGGCCGCCTGCCGCCAGGTTCTGGCCGCGCCGGACGCCAAGCAATAGCGGGCCGGGGCCCTCGGCGATTTCATTCGGCCAGAAATTGCGCTAATGTCAGGCATCATCGCGCCGTAAGCGCGGTCGACATTTTGGGACGACGGTCCCGGCTTTGCATTTCACCATCTGTCGGCAGCAGCGTGGCGTTGCTGCGCACGGCTTGGCATTGTGAGGATCGCCATGCGTATAAGTGCAGGTAACCATCTCACTTTGTTTGTCGTGCTGGTCTTGCTCGGAGCGGCCCGCGCTTACGCCGCGGAGGAACCAAGCGGCTGCGACAAATTCAAATGGAATATCGAGCACGAGCGTGCGGCACTGACCGCGCCGGATCGCATCAAGCTTTCGTCGGGCGGCGAACTTAATGCGCTGCCACCGACTGCGGTGACGCTCGCCTTGCGTGCGCCTGCCGAGGCAAAGCTGCCCTCGCCGCCGGAGCGCGCGCCCAGGGAAGGCACCTTTGCCGGTTTCGCGACGTTCAAGAGCGCGCCGAAGGCCGGCCTGTACACGATCAGCCTGTCCGCAGGCGGCTGGGTCGACGTCCTTCAGGACGGGCATTTTCTGAAACCCAAGGCCTTCGGCGGCGCCACCGATTGCGAGGGCATCCGCAAGACCATGAAATACGAGATCGGCGCCCGCCCGTTCGTGCTGCAGGTCAGCGGTACCAAGGAGGATTCGGTATCGATCGCGATCCTGCCATCTGAATAGACCTGCGCATGATCCGCCAAAGTGCGGTTTGGCGATAAGATCATGCGCCTTTGATATCAGGACACTTTACCCCGATTGTCAGCCTGCTATGGTTTTACCAGCGATATCCCGATCGACCGTAAGTCGCCGGGACCAGCGGAACGGCGCTTCCGCCTGTCGCGTTCATATTTAGCCAACGCCTGATTTGCGCGCGCCAGATGCGCGCCGCGAACATGGAGCGCCATTATGCATCGTCTTGCCGGATTTTTCCTCGCCTTCGTTTTCCTGTGCGGATCGGCGTGTTCGCCTGCCCTTGCCCAGGACAAGAGCCTGACCGTGTTCGCGGCGGCCTCGATGAAAAACGCGCTCGACGACATCGACACGGCCTTCACCGCCAAGACCGGCGTCAAGATCGTCGCCAGCTACGCCGCCAGCTCGGCGCTGGCAAAACAGATCGAACAGGGCGCGCCCGCGGACATTTTCGTCTCGGCCGACACCGACTGGATGGACTACGCAACGGCCAGGAAAAACATCAATGAACCGACGCGGGTCAATCTGCTCGGCAACAGCATCGTGCTGATCGCTCCCAAAGATTCCAAGATCGACAACGTCGCCATCGGGCCGGGCTTCGATCTGGCAAAGCTCGCCGGCGACGGCAAGATTGCCACCGGCGACGTGAAGGCGGTGCCGGTCGGCAAATACGCCAAGGCAGCGCTGGAAAAACTCGGCGCATGGCAAACCGCCGAGCCGAAATTCGCGATGGCGGAAAGCGTGCGCGCCGCGCTGACCCTGGTGGCGCGCGGCGAAGCAGCACTTGGGATAGTCTATTCCACCGATGCCAAGGTCGAGCCCGGCGTCAAGATCGTCGGCACCTTCCCGCCCGATTCCCACCCTCCGATCATCTACCCGGTGGCGGCGACCGCGGCGGCGAAAACGGAAGCGGCCGACTATCTCGCCTTTCTGCGAACATCAGTGGCCAAAGCGATTTTCGAGAAATACGGGTTCAAGTTTCTCGTCAGCCCGACGACTTAAGGCGTGTTCGAAATTTCGCCCACGGAGTGGACGGCGATCCTGCTGTCGCTCCGGGTTGCCACGGTCGCGACGCTGGTGGCGACGCCGCTCGGTATCGCGGTGGCGTGGCTGTTGGCGCGGCGAGACTTCTGGGGCAGATCGGCGCTCGACGCGGCCATCCATTTGCCGCTGGTGCTTCCGCCCGTCGTCACCGGCTATCTCCTGCTGCTGACATTCGGCAGGCGCGGCCTGGTCGGCGCCTGGCTCGCCGACCATCTCGGCATCGTGTTCGCGTTTCGCTGGACCGGGGCGGCACTCGCCTGCGGCATCATGGCGTTTCCGCTGCTGGTGCGACCGATCCGGCTGTCGATCGAAGCCGTGGACCGCCGGCTGGAGCAGGCGGCGGGAACGCTGGGCGCCGCGCCTTGGCGGGTGTTTGCGACCATCACGCTGCCCCTGGCGCTGCCGGGCGTGCTGGCCGGGATGGTGCTCGGCTTTGCCAAGGCGATCGGCGAATTCGGCGCGACCATTACCTTCGTGTCGAACATTCCAGGCGAAACCCAGACCATTTCCTCGGCGATCTATTCACTGATCCAGACGCCTGACGGCGACACGGCGGCGCTGCGGCTGGTGGTGGTTTCCATTCTGATCGCGCTTGCTGCCCTGATCGCCTCCGAATGGTTCGCACGGCGCGCGCTGCGACGCCTGCACGGGAATTGACCATGCTGCGTGTCGACGTCTCCAGACAGCTCGGCGAATTCACCATCGAAGCCTCCTTCGCCAGCGAGGGCCGCGTGACCGGGCTGTTCGGCGCCTCCGGCGCCGGCAAGACCTCGCTGATCAACATGATTGCGGGATTGCTGCGGCCCGACCGCGGTACCATCGCCATCGATGGCGAGGTGCTCGACGACACGGCGGCGCGCCTGCACGTCCCGGCGCATCGCCGCCGGATTGGCTATGTGTTCCAGGATGCGCGGCTGTTTCCGCATCTCGACGTGCGCCAGAATCTCGACTATGGGCGGCGCATGAACAGGCTTGCCGATGATGCCGCGCAACGCAAACGTGTCACCGACCTGCTCGATATCGGCGGGCTGCTGGATCGCCGTCCCGGAAAACTCTCCGGCGGCGAGCGCCAGCGCGTCGCGCTCGGACGCGCGCTCTTGTCAAAGCCGAGATTGCTGCTGCTGGATGAGCCGCTGGGCTCGCTGGATGAAGAGCGCAAGGTGGAAATCCTGCCCTACCTCGTGCGGCTGCGGGATGAAGCCGGCATCCCCATGGTCTATGTCAGCCACGACGTTTCCGAAATGCGCCAGCTCGCGACGCAAATCGTGATGTTCAGGCGCGGGCGGGTGATTGCCTTTGGCGCCATCGAGGTCTTGCCTGTCATCGTCTAATTCCGACCTCTTTCAGGATGCTATCCTGAAGCAGGCCTCACGCGAGGCATGGCTTCGAACGGAGAACCCAACCCATGGCCGAACCGCAGATCCGCTTCGACGACGGGGCCGCGTATGAGCGGATGATGGGAGTCTGGAGCAGGCTGGCGGGCGAAGTGTTCCTTGATTGGCTCGCGCCCCGCCCCGGCCTGCGATGGATCGACGTCGGCTGCGGCAACGGCGCCTTCACCGAGCTGATCGTTGAAAGGTGCGCGCCCGCCGAGGTTTGCGGCATCGATCCGTCGGATGGGCAACTCGCTTATGCGCGCACGCGACCGACCACGCGCATCGCACAGTTCCGACAAGGTGATGCGATGGAGCTTCCCTTCCCGTCGCACCGGTTTGATGCCGCCGTCATGGCGCTGGTGATTTTCTTCGTTCCCGACCCCGGCAAAGGCGTGGCCGAGATGGTTCGGGTCGTCTCCCCCGGCGGAACGGTGGCCGCTTATGCCTGGGACATGCCGGGCGGTGGATTCCCGTTACAGCCGATCCAGACGGAAATGTTCGCGATGGGCTTTCCCCCGGCCCGCCCGCCAAGCGCGGACGTTTCAAGAGCCGAAGCGCTTCAGAATTTATGGACCGATGCAGGTCTCGAAAGCGTGGAAACACGCAAGATCGAGGTGCAACGGACGTTCACCGATTTCGACGACTTTTGGACAACTGCGATGCTGGCGCCCAGTACCGGCCCGACGGTGGCTTCGATGCCCCCGGATGATGTGGAGCTTTTGAAAAAGCGAGTACGCGCACGCCTGCCGGCGGACGCTGCAGGGCGCATTACCTATGGTGCATGGACCAACGCGGTTAAGGGACGCGTGCCCGTTTGAACAGCTGCACGGCGGAAGCACCGCTAGTACGCTGCTCGCAATCACGCTCAGATCCCCGCCACCGACGACCATATCTCCGACAGCCTGCGCTTCAACGCGCCCATCCGCGTCAGGGGCGCTGCGTCTTCTTCGTCCTCGGGCAGGCGCAGGCCGACGACATTGACCCTGCCGCCGGAGATGCTGCGCGCCACCAGGACGATGGTGTCGAGTTGGAGCGTCGCGCCCTCCTTCGGCGCATGATCGAGGTGAATGTCGAAGTAATCCGCCAGCGTCAGCTTCGCCTGCTCCGTATCCACCTTCACGCCGTAGATCTCTGCAAGTTCGCCAAGCGTGTGCTCGCCGGAGACGACGAAATCGCCCAGCAGATGCGGATCGGGCGCCGCGCCCGGCGGCATGTCGACAAAGAAGCGATCCAGCGCCTCGGCCTTTTCCGGCGGCGCCAGTAAATAGAGATAGTCGCCGGGGAGGACCGGATCGGCTTCGATGGGCGACAGGATGCGTTCGTCGCGGATCACCAGCGTCGGCTTCGACCAGGACGGAATCAGGCCGCGCCGGAAATACAGGCTTTTGGGGCGCACGGAATAGCCGACCAGCTGCTGCTCGAGCTGGCCGGGCAGATCGAGTTCGACCCTTCGCGGGCCACGGTCCGCCCGCGGCAGCGCCACATGCAGCCGCCGGGCCGCTGCGGCCAGTGTCCAGCCCTGCAGCAATAGCGAGATGATGACGACGACAAAGGCGACGTCGAAATAGAGGTACGCCTTCGACAGGCCGACCAGCATCGGGATCGAGGCCAGGAAGATCGCTACCGCGCCGCGCAGGCCGGTCCAGGCAATAAAGACCTTCTCGCGCCAGTTGAAGCGGAACGGCGCCAGGCAGAGGAACACCGCGATCGGCCGCGCCACCAGCATCAGCGCCAGCGCCACGATCACGGCGGGAACGACGCTGACGGCCAGCCGCTGCGGCGAGACCAAAAGCCCGAGCAGCACGAACATCACGATCTGCGCCAGCCAGGTGGCGGCGTCGAGAAAGGCCACCACCGAATTGTGCGCCCGGGTCGGCCGGTTGCCGACGATGATGCCGGCGAGGTAGACGGCGAGGAATCCCGAGGCATGCGACATCTGTGCCGCGCCGAAGATCACCAATGCGGCGGTCGTGACAAACGGGGCGTGCAGGCCCTGCGGCAGCGCCACCCGGTTGAGCGCCAGCACCACCAAGCGGCCGCCGATCACGCCGATGACGGCGCCGAGCACGGCCTCGCGGCAAAATTCCAGCACCACATGCCAGGCCGAGTTGTGGCCGACCGAAATCAGTTCGACCAGCATCAGCGTCAGAAACACCGCGAACGGATCGTTGGTGCCGGATTCGGCCTCCAGCGTCGCGCCGACACGCGGACGCAGGCGCAAGCCCTGCGCGTGCACCAATAGAAACACCGCCGCCGCATCGGTCGAGGCCACCACGGCGCCGACCAGCAGCGCTTCGGTCCAGTTCAGGTCGAGCGCGTATTTGGCGACCGGCGCGGATATCAGCGCCGTCAGCAGCACACCGATCGTCGCCAGAACCATCGATGGCACCAGCACCGCGCGGATGCTCTGAAAGCGGGTTCTCAAACCGCCATCGAACAGGATCAAGGCCAGCGCCACCGAGCCCACCAGATAGGTGGTGTGGACGTCGTCGAAGCCCAGCTGGCCCGGCCCGGAATCGCCGGCCAGCATGCCGATCAGCAAGAACACCAAGAGCAGCGGCGCGCCGAAGCGCAAGGCGAGCAGGCTCGACAGGATGCCGGCCATCACCAGAACCGAGCCAAGAAGAATGGCTATGCTGACCTGATCCAGAGAAGCCATGAGCCTTCGCAAACAAGAGCAAATACCTGTACTTGCATCCTTATCGTCGCCACACTTCGCCGCCAACCCATTTCTGCCGGCAGCGGCAAAGTGCCCGATCTACCGGCTTTATTCACTTCAACGGGGTGTCGCCGCGATGGCGTCGGCGCTGCGGTTATGGGAATCTGCCGGATATTCGAATCAAGATTGTTCAACGAACTGCCTTGCGATGAGATTTTGACGATGGACCCCAATGACATCACCGAATTCCTGCACACCGCCGCGCGTTCGGTCGGCGCCGAGCTCGCCTCGCCCTGGTTCTATCTGCAGCTGGGGCTGATGCTGGCGGCCGCCGGCATCGCGCTTGCCGCGGGTGCTGCGATTCGCTCGCGGATCGACATGACCTCGCTGGCGATGGGCTGGCCGGCGCCGTTGCGGCTGTTCATGCGCGTGCTGGTCGGCAGCGCGTCGACGGCGGTGTTCGCCGTGTTGGTGACACTGGAGCGCGTGGTGATGCTGGCATCGACCTGGCCCAGCCGCAGCTATCTGCTCAGCGTTGCCGCCAACCTGGCGTTCGCCTGGCTGATCATCCGCCTCGTGACCTCGGTCATCCGCAACACGTTCATGGTCCGTCTGGTGTCGTTGTCGGCGTGGCTGGTGGCAGCGCTAAGCATCCTTGGCCTGCTCGAGCCGACCATCGATGCGCTGGATTCGGTTTCAATCGTGCTCGGCGGCCTGCGGCTGACGCCGCTGCTCCTGATCAAGCTCGGCGTATTGCTGGTGGTGGCGCTGTGGCTGACCAACATCGCCTCCAACTTCATCGAAAGCCGGATCACCCAATCCGGCGATCTGACGCCGTCGCTCCAGGTGCTGCTGGTCAAGATCATCCGGCTCTCTCTGATGGTCTTTTCCATCGCGGTGGTGATGAGCGCGGTCGGCATCAACCTCTCGGCGCTGGCGATCTTCTCGGGCGCGGCCGGCGTCGGCATCGGCTTCGGCCTGCAGAAGATTGTGGCCAATTTCATCAGCGGCATCATTCTGCTGGCGGACAAATCGGTCAAGCCCGGCGATCTCGTCACCATCGGCGACAGTACCGGCCGCATCAACGAGATGAAGACGCGCTATATTTCGGTTGCCGCCGGCGACGGCCGCGAATTCCTGATCCCGAACGAGGATCTGGTGACGCAAAAGGTC
>JAQGKJ010000128.1 GCA_028290165.1 Bradyrhizobium sp.
TTCCCATCTTGGCGATCAGGTCGTTTGCGATGATGTCGCAGTCTTTGAACTGCTGGTCGAAGTGACGGGTCAGCAGCATCACGGTATTTTCAAGCTCGCGCTCGCTATTGCTCAGCGCGCGTTCGCGGAATTCGCCGACCATCAGCACGGTGCCGACGATGATCGCCGCTACCAGCAGGCCGCCGCAGAGGATGAGCGAGAGGATCGGACCTCTCCGCATCGACGTGGCCATGGGCTGCGCCCCGGTCGCGCCGGCTCCGGACCTTGCAAACCTGCCCCACATGCTGGAAATCAACTTTCGCATTCCCAAACCCCCGGGGGATATGCATACGATCTACAAATGGCATACCGGTTAGGAAATCCGGTTACCAAAGGGTTTAATGGGCGTTTCCGCGCCGGGTACGACACGACACCGGCAATATCTCGCACTGCGATATGGCTCGATCATGCCGACAAGAGCCGATCCGATCGGCCACGGGAATCCTGACAGGGGGGCGGCCGATGATGGTGAATGGTACCGGCTCGCCGGATTCCAGTGCTGCCGGCGCGAGCCGTGCCTGGCCAATGTTCCGCTCGCTCCAGGCCTACCGCGTCCAGTTTTTCACCCACGATCTGTTCGCAGGATTAACCCTTGCCGCGATCGTCATTCCGGAGCAGATGGCGACGGCCCGGCTTGGCGGCTTTAGCCCGCAGATCGGCTTTTTCGCTTATCTCGCAGGCGCGGTGGCATTCGCGGCCTTCGGAAGCAATCGCTTCCTGTCGTGTGGTGCGGACTCGACGATCACGCCGATCTTCGCCGGAGGGCTTGCGACGCTCGCCGCGTCCGGCTCGCCGGAATATCAGGCGCTGGCGGCGGCGCTGGCGCTGATGGTCGGCTTCTCGCTGCTCGCTGCCGGCGTTTTCCGCCTCGGCTGGATCGCGGATCTGCTGTCGATACCGGTGACGTTCGGTTTTCTTGCCGGCATCTCGGTGCACATCATGATTTCCCAATTGCCTGGGATACTCGGGTTGCCTTCGCCTGACGGCGCAATGTTGCAACGGCTGGTGATCCTCGCCACGCATCTGAACGAAACCAACCCGTTCACGCTTGCGATCGGTCTTTCGGTTTTGGTGGTCATTGCCATTTTCGAACGGATCGATGCGCGAATTCCCGGCGCATTGATCGGGCTGGCTTCGGCGAGTGCCGGCGTGGTGTCGCTTGGACTTGAGGGCCGGGGCGTCAGCGTTCTCGGGGCGGTCTCTGCCGCGCCGCCTTCGCTTGCGGTCCCGGCAATCTCAGCCGATCACCTCGCCAGCCTGGTGTCGCTCAGTCTGATCATCTCGATCGTCGTGATGGTGCAGACGGCGGCGACGACGCGATCCTTTCTGTCCGATCCCGATGAGCCTCCCGATGTCGATCGCGACTTCATCGGCGTCGGCGTTGGCAACATGCTGTCCGGGCTGATCGGCGCATTTCCGGTCAATGCCAGCCCGCCGCGCACGGCTGTCGTTGCCGAGACCGGCGGACGATCCCAGCTCGCCGGCCTTGTCGCGGCGGCAATCGTGGTTCTGTTGCTGGCGTTCGGCGCCTCGCTCTTGAGTCGAATTCCGAACGCCGCGCTTGGCGGCGTCCTGCTGTTAGTCGCGCTCAGAATCATCCGCTTCAGGCAGATCGTCGCGATTTTTAAGCAGTCGCCCGGCGAATTCGTCCTGATCGTCCTGACGGCCGCGGCCATCATCGTTCTGCCGATCGAACAGGGCGTCGGGATAGGTATCGCGCTCTCGCTTCTGCACGGCATCTGGAGCACGACGCGCGCTCGCGTCTTGGTATTCGAACGGGTGCCCGGCACCTCGATCTGGTGGCCGTCGAGCCCCAGCCTTCCGGGCGAGCGAGAGCCGGGCGTCATCGTCGCGGGGTATCAGGCGCCGCTTTCGTTTCTCAACGTTTATCGTTTCCGCCGCGACATCCTGGACGCCTTGCGGTCGTCGCCCGAGCAGGCGCGGCTGCTGGTTTTGGAGCGACCGGCATTGTCGAGATCGACTTTACCGCGGCGCAGATCTTGCGTGATCTCATCCGCAAGTGTCATGCCGATGGCGTCGATTTCGCGATCGCTCGCCTCGAGTCGATCCGTGCGCAGGATGCCATTGTCCGGTTTGGCATCAACGAGCTATTGGGCCCGGATCGTTCCTTCCACAGTGTCGAGGAGGCCGTCCGGGCGCTCGCCAAGCCCAGAGACTAGGCGGGAACGATCACCTTGCCGATCGGCCATAGCGCGATGCCGGCGAGTTTCAAGTGCGCCCAGGCAAAGGGGATGCCGATAATGGTCAGGGCCAGAACGACCGCGGTGGCGACGTGCGCAAGTGCGAGCCACCAGCCCGCCAATACCAGCCAGATCAAATTGCCGATCAGGCCCAGCGGTCCGGTGCCGATATCGGACTGTCCGGTGAGGCTGTCGCGGCGCACCGCCTTTTGGCCAAACGGCAGCAAGGTATAGGCGGCGATATTGAACGCGGCCCTTGCCCAGGGCAGGCCGATAATGGTGATGGCCATGATCACGGCGGCGACCACCCAGCCGATCGCCATCCACACGCCGCCAAGAAGAAGCCAGAGGATGTTCAGCAAGATCGAAACAGGAGGCATGGGACTCTTCGAAGCTGGAGTGACGTGCTTTCGCGCGGTTGTGCCCGATCCTATGTCGAGATGCCGGACAATCAAACCGGCTTGCGCGGCGGATTTCGCAACCGTCCAACGACGCCGGTCGGAAAGAAATAGACGCTGGCGATGAACAACAGGCCGAGCCAGAGCAGCCAGCGGTCCGGATGCAGTAGTCCCGGCAGCAAGGGCAGTCCTGCATCGGCGGCGGCATTGGAGGCGGCCCCCATCAGCGCCTGCAGATAGTTCTGGGCCAGGATGAAGATGGTGGCGCCAATGATCGCGCCGTAAATCGTGCCCATGCCGCCGATCACCACCATCAGCAGGATATCCAGCATAATGGAGAAACTCAGCGAGGTGTCGGGCCCGGCGTAGCGCAGCCACAACGCGTTCAGGATGCCGGCACTGGCCGCGACCAGGGCCGCAATGCAGTTGGCATAGGTCAGATGGAACACGGTGCGGAAGCCAAGCGCTTCGGCGCGAAAACGGTTCTCCCGGATCGCCTGCAGCACGCGGCCGAACGGGGAATTAACCACGCGCAACAGCGCCAGGATCATCGCGGCCGACGCCATGAAGATGAGGTAATAGGTCAGCACGCGGCCGTTGAGTTCGAAGCCGAGCGCGGTCTTCGAAATCAGCACCGTGCCCGGCCGCAGCAATTCCGGCAGCTGAAAGCTGCGACCGTCCTCGCCGCCGGTGAGCCATGACAGTTGCGAGGCCAGCACCAGGAAGGCGGAAGCCACCGCCAGCGTGATCATCGCGAAGAATATCGCCTCGACCCGCAGCGAAAACAGCCCGATCGCAAGCGCCAGCAGCATCGCCAGCGGCAGGCCGACCGCGACGCCTGACGCGACCGCCGTCCAGCTCGGGCCCATCGAATAAAGCGCGATCGCGACCGAATAGCTGCCGATGCCGTAAAACATCGTATGCGCGAACGACACCGAGCCGGTGTAGCCGAGCAGCAGATCGTAGGAGGCGACAAGTGCGGCGAAGATCAGGATTTTGGCGGCGACATTCATCGCCTTGGCGCCGGGAAACACCAGGGGTGTCAGCAAAAGCGCCGCGATGACGACGATGAGCAGGAGTGAGAGAACGCGGCTGCGCGGCGGATCGCCCGAGAGGATCATCATCGGCAAACCTTCATCGACTCGTCACCGCATACAGCCCGCGCGGGCGCCACATCAGGATCGCGACCATCAGGAGGATATTGGAGACCAGCGCCAGTTTCGGCACCAGGAAGCCGCCGTAATTGGCGACCATGGCGACCAGCAGCGCGCCGATAAAGCAGCCGCCGATCGAGCCGAGCCCGCCGATGATCACGACGATGAAGACTAATACCGTGAGATCGTTGCCCATCGAGGCGTGTACCTGCTCGCGATAGAGCGCCCACATCACGCCGCCGAGGCCGGCGAGGCCGGAGCCGACCATGAACACGCCGAGGAACAGCCGCCGGATGCGATAGCCGAGCGCTTCCACCATCTCGCGGTTTTCGACGCCGGCGCGGATCAGAAGGCCGATCTTGGTTCGGTTCAGCACCAGTTGTATGCCGCAAAACACGATCAGGCCTACCAGCATCGCCAGCAGGCGGTATTTGGCGATCGCGATGTCGCCGATGATGAACGAGCCGCGCAGCGAGGTCGGCAGCGGCAGCGGAATGATCTGCGGCCCCCACAGCGCATACAGCGCCTGTTCGGCGACGATCAATCCGCCCGTCGTCATCAGGATCTGCTTGAGGTGCTGGCCGTAGACCGGAAGGATCAGCACCCGTTCGACCACAAGCCCGAGCGCGCCGGAGACCGCCATCGACAGCACGGCGGCCGGCGCCAGCACCGCCAGATTTGTCAGGAGCGAGTCGGCCTGCACGTAAGGCGCCAGCGGCAACAGCACCAACGTCGCGACATAGGCGCCGACCGAGATGAAGGCGCCGTGACCGAAATTGAGCACGTCCATCAGGCCGAATACCAGCGTCAGCCCGGACGCCATGATGAAGATCATCATGCCCATGGCGAGGCTTGCGACCGTCAGCGTCACCCAGGAGCTTGCCGATCCGATCAGCGGCAGCATCGCCAGCGCAAGGATCACCGGCAACAGCACCGGCAGGAGGTCCCGCTTCGGTTTCGGCAACGCGGCTGTCGCGGCAAGCTCAGTCACTGGTGCGCCTCCAGGCTCAAGCCCAGCAGGCGCTCCTGCAGCGCCACGTCGGATGCCAGCGCCGCCATCTCGCCGCGATGGACGATCTTGCCGTTGTCCATCACCAGAACCTTGTCGCCGAGCTCGCGCGCGGCATGGAAATTCTGCTCGACCAGCAAAATGGTGGCGCCGCGGCGTTTGACCTCCGCAAAACACTCGATCAGCGCCACCACGATCGCCGGCGCCAGGCCCTTGGTCGGCTCGTCGATCAGCAGCAATTTGCGCGGCTCGACGATGGCGCGCGCAATGGAAAGCATCTGCTTCTGTCCGCCGGACAGGCTGCCGGCGCGCGACAGCCAGAAACGCTTCAGCGCGGGGAAGAATCCGAAAATCCACTCGAGCCTGACGTCGTCGAGCGGTCCGTCGCGCGCCGCCAGCACCAGGTTTTCCTTCACCGTCAGGTCCGAGAACACCGCCATGCTCTCCGGGACATAGCCGACGCCGAGGCGGGCGATATCCGGCGTTGCGCTTTGCTCGATGCGCTGGCCGTCGAGCGAGATTTGCCCTGAGGAAGCCTGCCACAGGCCGATGATGGTGCGCAGCGTCGTGGTCTTGCCGGCGCCGTTGCGGCCGAGCAGCATCGTGGTCTGGCCCTCGGCCACGCCAAAATCCACACCCTGCAGGATGTGATAGCGCCCGACATGGGTATGGACGCGGGCCAGCGTCAGAAGCTCGCTCATGCAGCGCTCTTTCCGGGTGCGATGCCCAGATAAGCTTCCTGCACGATTGGCGATGCAATCACTTCCGCCGGCTTGCCGTCGGCGACGAGCTGGCCATTGTGCAGCACGATGATGCGGTCGGCCAGTGAGCGCACCACGTCCATCTTGTGCTCGACCAGGAGGATGATCTTGCTTGAGTCCTGCTTGAGCTGCGCGATCAGATTGAGGACGACAGGGACTTCATCGATGCTCATGCCCGCGGTCGGCTCATCGAACATGAAGACCTTCGGCTCCAGCGCCATCATCAGCGCGACCTCGAGCTTGCGCTGATCGCCGTGGGACAGCGCGGTCGCTGCCACATTGCGGCGGGCGCCCAGCGCGACCTTGTCGAGAATGGCGTCGGCGCGCGCGATCAGGTCCCTGCGCGTCATCCACGGCCGCAGCATGTCGTAATGCACGCCGCTTTCGGATTGCACGGCAAGGCGGACATTCTCTTCGACGCTCAGATTCGGAAACAGATTAGTGAGCTGGAAGGCGCGGCCCAATCCTGCGCGGGTGCGCAGTGGCGCCGAAAGCTGCGTGATATCGGCGCCGTCGAACAGGATGCTGCCATCGCTCGGGCGCAGCTGTCCGGAGATCAGGTTGAAATAGGTGGTCTTGCCGGCCCCGTTGGGGCCGACAATGGCGGTCAGCTCACCCGGGCGAAACGTGCAGCTTACTCGGTTGACCGCGACGTGGCCGCCGAAGCGAATGGTCAGATCGCGGGTTTCGAGAATGGTCATCGGGGCGTCATCGCAAAATCTGTCATCCAGTCGATCGCCCGTGCTGCCGGATACTCCGATGTCATGCGCGGACTTGATCCGCGCATCCATCCACTTCGAAAACGATTTTGTTCGGAAGCGAGATGGATTGCCGGGTCAAGCCCGGCAATGACGATATCGTAGCACAGGCGGCACGAGAGAAAGTCGGCGTCACCTCTTGTTGCGGATCGGAATGTTCATGTCCTCGATCCTGAGTTCACGCACCGGCTCCAGCACCGCCCAGGCGAGGTTCGGATCGACCTTGACCTTGAAGTGATACATGCTCTGCAGCGCCTGATGGTCTTCCTTGCGGAACACCATCTTGCCCTTCGGCGTGTCGAACTCCAGGCCTTCCATGGCGCTGATCAGCTTCTCGGTGTCGGTGGATTTCGCCTTGGTGACGGCGGCGACCGCGGCCATGGCGGCCGAAAATCCGCCGGCGGTGAAGAAGTCCGGCGGCGCGTTGAAGCGCTTCTGGTGTTCGGTGACCAGCCAGTCGTTCACCGGGTTCTTCGGAATGTCGTAATAGTAATAGGTCGCGCCTTCCATGTCGGGCAGCCGCTTGTAGGCGGCGAGCGCCGGCAGGATGTTGCCGCCGGTCGAAAGCTCGATGCCATAGCGCTTCGGGTCCATGTCCTGCAGTTTTGTCAGGGGATCGCCGCCGCCCGCCCAGATCACCCAGATGATCTTGCGGCCCGGCTTGTCCTTCAGCGCGTCGAACAGGCGCTGGCCGGCCGCGGTGAAGTCGGTCGTGGTGGTCGGCACATATTCCTCGCTGGCAAGCGTCGCGCCGGTCTTGGTCAGCGCTTCCTTGAACGCGGCAACGCCATCGCGGCCGAAGGCATAGTCCTGGGCCAGCGTCGCCACGGTGACGCCGGGCTTGCCGATCGCGACCGCGTTCGAGATCGCGTCCTGGGAGGAATTGCGCCCGGTGCGGAAGATGTACCTGTTCCATTTCTCGCCGGTAATCTGGTCCGCGACCGCCGGCTCGACGATCAGGATCTTCATGTTCTCCTCGGCCACCGGCAGGTCCGCGAGCGCCGCGGCCGACGATGTGGTGCCGATGGCGATATCGGCCTTGTCGTCCTGATAGGCTTCCGCAAGCGCCGCCTTGGAGAGGTCCGGCTTGCTCTGATCGTCCTTGGTAATCAGCACGATCTTGCGCCCGTCGAGCGTCATGGTGCCTTTGGTGGCATATTCCAGACCCATCCGCAGACCGGTCTCGGTCTGCTTCGCATAGGCTTCCAGGGGGCCGGTCTTGCCGTAGATCAACGCGATCTTCAGATCGTCCGCCTGCGCGGCTGTTCCCAATAAGGCGACGGCAATTGCCGGGACGATGAAAGACGTTCGCACGGTTATTCTCCCTGATGTTTCTGGTAGGCCCCTGATAGAGTGAGCGCTCGCCCGGGGTCAAGGCGGCATTGTTGCGGGAAGCCACGCGGCCGAAGCCAATACCCCATCGAACCCATTGTCCATACGAATAGTCTTCGAATCCGGCCACAAAGCCAATGCGGCGAAGTCCGCTATCTCAGGGAGAAAACAATGAAATGGAAAAGACTGCTCGCCGTCATCCCGCTGGCGGCGCTGATCGCGACGCCCGCCGTCAGCCGCGCCGAGGACATCACCCGCTTTGTGCCGCTGAAAGCCGACGAGGTGACCCCGGCGCAAAAGGCCTGGGCCGAGATGATCGCCCCGCCGCCGCGCAATGCGAAGATCACCAACCCGCCCTATCGCGCCTATGTCCGTAGCCCCGATCTGGCGCCACGCCTGTCGGCCTTGTCGGATTACCTGCGCTGGAATACCTCGCTGCCGCCGCGCCTGAGCGAACTCGCGATCCTGATCACCGCCCGGCAATGGACCGCGCAATACGAGTGGTTCGCGCATTATCCGCTGGCGCTCAAGGGCGGGCTCGATCCCAAGGTCGCCGGCGATATCGCGGCCGGCAAACGGCCCGAGAATATGAAGGACGACGAGGCTGCGCTCTACGATCTGGTCATCGCGCTTTATCGCGACAAGCAGGTCAGCGATCCCGTCTACAAGTCCGCGCTGGAAAAATTCGGCGAGCGCGGCATCATGGATATCATCGGCATCATCGGTTACTACGATCTGGTGTCGATGACGTTGATCACCATGCAGGCCGGGGCGCCGAACGACAGCATACCGCCGCTACCGGTGTTGGCGAAATAGGGCTCATTACAATCAAGGCTTGTCGAAATTAGCTGGAAGTTAAACGCACGCGTCAGCGGCGATAGCGATCGCCGCGCTTTTTTCGCCAGCCTGGTAAGCGAGCAGCGAGGCTCAAGGAGACCGCGGATTTACCCGCCGAGTTCGTCAGCCTGCTGCTCATATTCGGCGGCCATGAGCGTTAATGTGTCGGCAGTCTGCTGGTCGCAAACCGAGATGGCAAGGCGACGGCATTTGCGCGCCTGCGATCGAAGAAAGTCGGCCCGCCGGCTGTCCGTAACGTCGATCAGTATGTTCACGGCACCTGAAAGCTTGCCCGCGGAGTCGAAGATCGGCGTCGGATAGGGCATGAAGTTCACGCGGCTTCCGTCGGGTCGCTCCGCGACTGCCGTGACGCCCCTGACGGGCCGCTTCTCCAGGATCGCGACGGCCATCGGACACCGGTCGTGCGGAAGGAAAGCGCCGTCCTCTGTGTATAGCTTCCATGTCACACACCATCGATCCCTGCCGACCGTGGGTACTCTGCCGGCAAAATCAATGCACGCCGCATTGTAGTAAGTGACCAGACCATGCGGGTCGGTTACGTAAATGGCTGCGGGCAGTTGGTCGAGGGCTGACAGTAGCGAATCCTCGCCGCTTTGCACGGCCTCGGTGGCCATGTGCAGCATTCGGTCCGCAGTTGCTAGTGATGCTTGCATCTCGTTTGCCCACGGCCCGGCCGGACCGAGCCGGTACACAATATGTACGGCCAAGCCGGAAGAAAGTTCGATCCGATCAATTATATATTTGAATTCGCGGGCAAAATTTAACCGCGCGATTTTCAGCGCCGATAGCGATCGCCGCGTGCATAGACCGGGCGGCCTTCCTGCCGCGGGCGGCTTACCATGCTGATACGCGCTTCGCTGGCGATCGGTATCGAGGGCTTGAGTTCCTCGAGAAAAATCGGTCGGGAGAAGTAAAAACCCTGCGCATAGCGGATCTTGGTCGCGGCCGGCAGATAGGCGAGTTCCTCGAAGGTTTCGAGGCCTTCGGCGATCACGGTCATGCCGAGCGCCTCGCTCAGGGATTCGATCGCCCGCAGGATGCCCTGGCTGCGCGGGCGCTTATGAATGTCGGTGATGAAGGAGCGGTCGATCTTGATTTCGTCGGCGGTGATGTCGGCCAGCGCGGAGAGCGACGAATAGCCGATGCCGAAATCGTCGATCGAGATCCCGACGCCAAGTTTCCGAAAGATCGGCAGGATCTCGTCCTGGAAATGGGTTTTGGCGACGAAGGCGTCTTCCGTCACCTCGATCATGAAGCGCCTGGGAAAGCCGGTCGCCTCCAGCGCTAGCGCGAACGAGCGCATGAACTTGGAATTGCCGGCCTGCTTGGCCGCGACGTTGATGCTGATGGTGGTGTCGTGACCGAAGGTCTCGTTGATCAGGTCGATCGACTTGACGATCTCCGCCAGCACCAGATGCGTCAGTTCGTCGATCAGGCCTAACTCGACCGCAAGATTGATGAAGGTGCCGGGCGCCTGGATCACGCCCTCGTCGTCGCGCAGACGGACCAGCGCCTCGATACCCTTGATATCCTGGGTGCGAATGTCGACCTTGGCCTGGAAGGCGCAGCAGAACCGCTTTTCCAGGATGGCGAGCCGCAGCGATTGCTCGATCTTCATGCGTGCCAGCGCCTCGCGCTCCATGCCGGAGTCGAAGAAGGCCGCGCTGCCCTTGCCGTCGTTCTTGACGCGGTACATCGCGATATCGGCGTTCTGGCGCAGCACGTCGTAGCTCTTGCCATGGTCGGGATAAAGGCTCACCCCGATCGAGGTTGACGCGAATATCTCCGATCCGTCGATGAAGAACGGCGCCCGCAGCCGCTCCAGCGTAAAATGGATGTATTCCGCGACCTCATGTTCGCTTTGTATGGGATCGAGCAGCAGCAGGAATTCATCGCCGGAGATCCGCGACAGCATGTCGGATTCGCGCAAGTCCAGCCCGAGCCGCTTTGCCACTTCCACCAGCAGCGCGTCGCCGATGGCGTGGCCGTAATAGTCGTTGATGTGCTTGAAATTGTCGATGTCGAGAAATGCCAGTGCGAACCGCACCTGCTCCTCGCGCTGCAGCAGGCTGTTGGCGCGATGCTCGATCACTCGTCGTGTCGGCAGGCCGGTCAGCTCGTCATAATAGGCCGAGCGGAATAAATGATCCTCGACGGCCTTTTGCTCGCTGATATCGGCCGAGCTCGAAAGCAACAGATGGCGGTCGCCGATGCGCACGGGCCGGTGGGCCGTGAGCAGCACCTGCTTGACCGGACCGCTGCCAAGGCATTCTTCTGCGACCGCATGGCGGCCGGCGCGCAGCAATTTAAGGCCGGTTTCGCGGCGGCGGTCCAATTCCTGGGAGGGCGACGTCGCCGGATCGTCGGCGCCAATCCCAAGCTGCACCGCCGCGGCATCGTTCACCAGCACGAAGCGGCCCTGCTCGTCCTGAACCGTGACACCGGTCGGGAGCATTCTGAAAACATCCCTCAGAATGCTCAGCTCGGCATCGACCGTGAGGCCGTTATCGTCGTCCATCGCGGCGGCCTGCAAGTGATGTTGATGATGGCGGGTTTGCATGGCCGCAGAGCTTGTCTGAGTCTCTCTTAGTTTTGGTTAAGTCGTATCGCGAAAGTTGTGAACGCGGCCTGTCACCAGTCGATTTCGATCGAAGCGCCGCAAGTTGTCATTAACAGAGTATCAACGGCGTTTCAGAATACCCGCGTTACGCAAAGGACTCGCGCGCTTGACGAAAGCTGGCGCGTTCAGCTGCGGGGAATCCGGCACTGCATCGTGCAGTGAACGCCGGTTTTCAAAAAGGCGATCTCGGTCTTGCCGTCGAACGGCCTCAGCGCCGAATTCAACAGCTTGGTGCCAAAGCCTGCCTTGCCGATCGTGCCGACGGGGGGACCTTCAGTCTCGTCCCAGGTGATGTTGAGGCGGTCGTCGGTGACGGACCAAGTCACCTGCAACAGGCCGTGCGGGGAAGAAAACGCGCCATATTTGCTGGCGTTGGTGGCAAGTTCGTGAAACATCAAAGCGAGGGTCACCGCCAATTTGGCCGGAAGAAACAGCGGATTGCCGTTCAGGGTAAAGCGAACATGCCCGTAGGGCCCGAGCTCTGAAAGCAAGAGATCCTTGATATCGCAGCCGGTGCCGTCGACGCGCGCGATCAGATCGTCGGTCGCGGACAGCGCCCTGATCCGCTGATCGATGCTGGCCCAGATATGCGGCTGGTCCTGCAGGACCAGATGAAGAACGGCGTGAATTGTCGATGATTTGTTTTTAAGCCGATGCTGGAACTCGTCGACGACGAGCTTGCGATACTCCTCTTCCTGGATCAGGCGCTTTGCGATCTGCCGTTGATTCAAGGCGAGCGATCGATAGTGCTCGATGCCCCATATCGTCAGGCCGCACACCATCAGATAGATCGCCATCAGCGCCAGCCGGGCAACATCGGCCTCCCCGTTGCTGAAATTGACGGCCGCGCCGAGCGCGCCGCCGGTGAGCGCCGTCACGACACCGATCCGGACACCCCCGAACGCGGTGGCGAAAAACACTGCCGGGATATAGGGGGTGAAGAAGACGTCGGGGCGGATCAGGGCAAGACACCACCGCGCCGCGGTCGACAGAGCGAGGCAAGAGACCGCAAATCCGATGCTGAAAAGCGGCGACGGTTGGGATATTCCGTACCAGCCCCGCCGAAATTCGTCGATCAATTTCACCATGGGTCACATCAGCCGATCAGCAAATCCAAAATAAGGCCGAGCATAGAGGAAAACACCTGCTCCGAGGGTATGACCGGGAACACGCGGCAAAGCAAAACTTGCCTTGTTCCGTCAGGCCGGAGATATACTCAAAACCAATGTCGCCAACATGAGAGAACGAGATGGGCAGGCTGGACGGCAAGGTTGCGGTCATCACCGGGGCGACCAGCGGCATCGGTCTGCGCACCGCGGAAATTTTTGTCGACGAAGGCGCGAAGATCGTCATCGCCGGCCGCCGCGCGCCGGAAGGCGAGGCGCTGGCGAAAAAACTCGGCGCCAATTGCATCTTCCGCCAGACCGACGTCACGGTCGAGGAACAGATGCGCGCGCTGATCGGCGAGGCGGTCGAAAAATTCGGCCGCATCGATTGCCTGTTCAACAACGCCGGCGGCCCGGCCCAGACCGGCGGCATCGAGGGCCTCGATGTTGCGCGCTTCGATGCCGGAATGGCAACCTTGGTGCGCAGCGTGATGCTCGGCATGAAGCACGCCGCACCCCATATGCGCCGCCAGGGCTCCGGCAGCATCATCAACAATGGCAGCATCGCCGGACGGCTCGCCGGCTATTCCACCTCGGTGGTCTATGGCGCGGCCAAGGCCGCCGTCATCCACCTCACCAAATGCGTGGCGATGGAACTCGGCGAATCCAACATTCGGGTGAACTCGATCTCGCCGGGCGCGATCGCCACCGGCATTTTCGGCAAGGCGCTCGGCCTTTCGGTCGAGGCAGCCGAGAAGACCCCCGACCTGACGCGGGAGATCTACAAGACCGCGCAGCCGATCCCGCGCGCCGGGCTGCCGGACGACATCGCCCATGCCGCGGTGTTTCTCGCCAGCGACGAATCCGGCTTCATCAACGGGCACGATCTGGTGATTGATGGCGCCATTACCGGCGGCCGCAACTGGACCCAGCAGCAGCAGGGCTATGTCGCCTTGCGCAAGGCGCTCGATCAGGGCAACGGGTGAGTTTTTTGCGGGATCGGCAGGCGGCATGAACGCAAGGCTCGAGAAAAAACTGCGCTTGCTCGCTGTCATCGTTCTTGCCAGTATGATCGGGGCTGCCGCTTATGCTCTCGCACAGGGCTTCACCTCTGCTGCCGGGATAGCAGTGGGAACTTCATATGGGCTGCTGATCAGTCTCTCGATCGCGGGCATTTCGTTGTTCGTCCTGCAAGGACCGATGCGCGTGTGGCTCAGTGGCCTTTCGTTCACGGCCAATTTGATCGTGCGAAGCGCGATCTACGCCGCCATTATCGTTCCCATCCTGTTTTTTCAGCTAGGTGGCGTCATCGTGGGGGCTCCTGCCGATCCATCTCATAAGACCTTCTGGCTCGACGCCGCCTATTCCGTCGTATGTGTGGTTCTGGCAAATCTCATTCTCGGGATCGCCAACATTATCGGGCCGCGCGCCTTCCTGAATTTCATCGTCGGACGATATCACACGCCGGTAGAGGAGAGGCGCTTCGTGCTCTTCGTCGACATTGCGGGATCGACCGGGCTGGCCGAGCGCCTTGGCGGGGTCGCCATCCACCGCCTTCTCGATCGCACGTTTCGGCTCCTCACCCTTTCGGTCGTGGATTATCGTGGCGAGGTCCTCAATTATGTCGGCGACGAGGTGATCGTCACCTGGCCGGAACGCAGCGGGGCGATCGATTGTCGTCCGCTGCAATGTTTCATGGCGATGCGCGATGAATTGATCCGCGCATCGAGCCAATTTGAACGTGAGTTCGGTGTCGTGCCGCGGATTCGCGGCAGCCTGCATTTCGGCCCGGTGATTGTCGGCGAGATCGGCGACATCAAGCGCGCCATTGTCTTCAACGGCGATGTGATGAATACCGCGGCCCGGCTCGAAGAGCTCAGCCGCACCGTGGATGGCGGCTTTCTTGCGTCCCGCGCGGCGATGCAACGGTTCAACTCTTTGCCGCCGTTCGCGGTCCGCGATCTCGGCCGGCTACCGATTCGCGGCCGCGCCGATGGCATCGATGTGATCGGCATCGGCGCGCCAGCCTTGACGTGACCCTGGCCTGATCGGCTTTAGCCGACCGGGTTCAGTATCACCCGCAATCCGTCACGCGGCTTCGGGATCGGCCACATCTGCCAGACCGGCGTGTAGCCCGGCTCCAGCGAGACCGAGAGATTCTGCAGGAAATGCCGCGCGAAGCATTTCGCCTGCATATAGGCAAAATGCAGCCCAAGGCACATATGGGCACCGCCGCCGAACGGCACCCAGGCGAAGCGATGCCGGTTGCGCTGCGCCTCTTCGCTGAAACGCAAGGGGTTGAATTTTTCGGGCTCGGGCCAGGTATCCGGCATGTGATGGCAGAACAGCGGATTGATCGCCGCCAGCGTGCCCGCGGGGATCGCATAGCCTTTGAAAGTGAAGTCGCGCGTCGCGCGGCGCGGAATCGATGGCACCGGCGGTTTCATCCGCATCGCCTCCTTGAACGCCATCTCGGTGAGATGCATGGCCTCCAACTTGTCGAAGGTCGTCGGCTCGCTTGCATCGACGCCGAGCGCCGTCACCTCGTCGCGCAGCTTTTGCTGCCATTCTGGATTGGCCGCGAGCGCAGCCACGAACGATGTCAGCGACGACGTCAGCGTATCGTGCGCCGCCATCATCAGGAAGCTCATGTGATCGGCGATATCCTGCGTCGATAGCAGCGCGCCGTCGTCATGGGTCGCCCGGCATAGCTGCGAGAAAAGATCCTCGCCATCCTTGGCGCGGCGGATGGGTATCTGCTCCGAGAAATAGGCAACGATGCGTGCGCGGCCCTTGACGCCGCGCGCCATCTGCGTGCCCGGCCAGGGCGTGCGGATCGGCGCGACCGATGCCGCGACCATATCGATGAAGGCGCGCGTGACCTCGTCAACCTCGGGACCGATGCCCTCGCCGAGAAACGATGTAGCGGCAAGATCGAGCGTGAGTTGTTTCATCGCCGGATAAAACAGCATCGGGCCGGGCAATTGCCGCCATCGCGTCACGCGCGCCGAGATGCCGGCGTCAAGCTTCGCAAGATATGATTTCATCGGCCCTGACTTGAACGCCACCGACAGCGCGCGACGGTGCAGACGATGTTCGTCGAAATCAAGCAGCATCAAACCGCGCGGGAATAGCCGCTCCAGGATGGTTCCCCAGCCATGGGTCGAGGAGAACAGCTTGCTCTGGTCGAAGAGCAGGAGTTCGTTGGCCTCGGGTCCGAGCAGGCTGATGCTGGTTTCGCCGAGTACACGGCTGCGGTAGACGAGGCCGTATTTCGCGGCCATCCGTTCGACTTCGCCCTTGGGGTCCGCGAGGATCGAAAGCGTCCGGCCGACCACCGGCCAGCCCTCGTCGCCGGGAATGTGCGCCAGCAAATTGCGCTTTGGCGGCCTGAGGGTTACCGCCGGAGAGGCCACACTTTGCATCGACATGCCAGTTGCTCCGTTGCTCTTAATTCATGCCGACCGCAACATTGTCGCGACCGCAAATAGTACAACAAAGCCCCACGTCGTGATAGACTCCGGCAAAACAACATCAGCGCCGACGAGGTGATCGATTAATGCGCAACGGCCGCGGGCACTCCGTCGCGCGCATGTTCCGCGAAAACCGCAATGGTGCTAGATTTCCGGGGCGACCGTCGAACATCTGCCAACTCCAGTTTGAACAGGGAGAGGATCGATGACCGATGGCACCATGTATCACGAAGGAAACCGCCGGCTGCAGGATCAATTCGAGAGCCGCCGGATTGCCGACCGCCTGGAGCGTTTTGTCCGCACCGAGTTTACGCCCGACGATCGGGCCTTTATCGAGAGCACCTCGAATTTCTTTCTTGCGACCGCGGACGCCGAGGGAGGCCCGATTGCTCCTTCAAGGGCGGCATGCCGGGGTTTGTTTCCGTCACCGGGCCATCCAAACTGGCCTTCCCGGACTACGACGGCAATGGCATGTTCAAGAGCCTCGGCAATATTCTGGTAAACGTCGAAGTCGGCATGCTGTTCATCGCCATGCATGGCAGGCCGCAGCGGCTGCGCGTTAATGGCACCGCCACGGTCAGCCGCGAGGATCCGCTGTTCAGGGGGACCGTCGGCGCGCAGCTGATGGTCCGTGTCGCCGCCCGGTCGATCTTCCCGAAGTGTCCGCGCTACATCCCGGACATGCAGTTGATCGATCCTTCGATCTACGTGCCGCGATCGGGCCACGACCCGCCCGAGCCCGCCTGGAAGGATTTCGACAGTTTTAAAGACTGCATCCATCCGCGCCAGCCGACCTTTAAGGGCTGACGGTTCGGGAAGGATGCGCCGGACTTGCTTGGCGGGGACGATGCGCGGCGAGGCGCAGCCGCCGCGGCGTTACGCCTTCCGCTTCGCGGCTTCCTTCTGCAAATCCGGCGCGTTGATGGTCGGGATCGCGACGCGACCGGGGCCGGTGAGTGGAAGGGCGGCCGCCGCCTTGTCGTTCTCCATGATCTTGGCCATCACGGCTTGGCCGGCGCGCTCGAACACCGCGCGGTTCTCGATCACGAATTTCTGCGACTCTCGCAGTTTCGCGATGTGGCCGTTGATCTCCGGCACCACATAGCGCGCCACCATGTCCCAGCTGCGGCGGGTATTTTCCGGATTGGCCCAATCGTGCACGAAGCCGATGATGGTACCGACGCCGCCGCTCACGTCCATCAGGTTCTTGATGGTTTTCACGAGATCGTCGGGGGTGCCGATGGTCGAGGCCGCAGCTTCGCCGCCCGCGGTCTTTTTCACGGCGTCCTCGGGCGAGGTGAACGGTTGCAGGCCCGGCCGCTGCAGCGTGCCGACATTATATTCATTGTGCCAGCGCATTAATCCCGGGCCGGCCTCGCGCCGGGCCTGTTCGCGGCTCTCGGCGATGTGCCAGGAGAGCAGCACCCGCCAGTCGGATCGGCGCACCGTGGTGCCGTGCTTCTTCGCGGCGTCCTCGGCAAAGCCCCATTGCGTCGGCAGCGCCATCAGGCCCTGCGTCGACATCGAGCCTAGCGAAATGATGCCGATGCCGTATTTGCCGGCCAACGTCATGCCCGACGGCGAGATTTGCGACGCCACCACGAACGGCATCTCTTCCTGCAAGGGCAGGATCTGCAGCGCGGCGTCGTTCATCGTGAACCAGTCGCTCTTGGCGGTGACGCGCTCGCCTTTGAACAGTCGACGGATGATCGCGATCGCCTCGTCCTGACGGTCGCGCTGGGTCATCGGATCGATGCCGAGCGTGTGCGCGTCGGTGGCAAGCGCGCCGGGGCCGGAGCCGAAGATGGCGCG
>JAQGKJ010000147.1 GCA_028290165.1 Bradyrhizobium sp.
CGATGCGATCGGGCAGGCCGACGCGTCGGTGGCCTGGAATTTCGCCAATCTCGCCAGCCACCACTGGATGCTGGGCATGTTTGACAAGCGCGCCCAGGATCTGGTCTGGAACAAGGACGCCAACGCCCTGATCGCGTCTTCTTTCATTTTCCCGGCCGGACGCGGCAGGAAAGTCGACGGCGGCTATGTGCTGAGTGGCAGCTGGCCCTTCTCATCGGGGGTGGATTCCAGTGAATGGAACATGCTTGCCAGCGTTGTTTCGTCCGACGATGAGGCCGACGGGATCGAGTACCGGATCTTTCTTGTCAACAAGAGCGACTACAAAATCAAGGACACCTGGACCGCGAGCGGGTTAAGGGGAACGGGATCGAACGACGTCGAGGTCGACGATGCCTTTGTTGCCGAGCCGATGACGCTTGCGGTGAGCGATCTCGACGGTGGCCCGACGCCCGGTAGCGCCGTCAATCCGAACGCGCTATATGCACTGCCAGTGTTCTCGTTATTTCCCTATGTGCTTTCCGGCGTTGCCCTTGGCAACGCGCAGGCCTGTCTGGACGATTATGTCGATCTCGCGCGGCATCGCGCATCGACCTACAATCGCGCCAAAATCGGCGATCTTCAGAGCACGCAGATCAAGATCGCCGAAGCATCCGCCAAGATCGATGCCGCCCGCCTGATAATGCGTTCGACCTGCATCGAGGCCATGGCCGACGCAAGGCGCGGCCAAATCCCCGATATCGCCGCCAAGACCAAATCGCGCCGCGATGGTGCCTATTCCGTCAATCTCTGCACCGAAGCGGTGTCGCTGTTGTTTTCGGCCAGTGGCGCGCGGGGATTGTTCATGACAGGAGTGCTGCAGAGGCAATTTCGTGATGCCCACGCGATCAATTCGCACATCGCGTTCAATTTCGATGCAGCTGGCACCAATTACGGCCGCGTTGCGCTTGGCCTGCCATCCGAAAACCTGACGCTTTGAGACGACGGATGACCGACGCGCCAAAGCATCCGACCGATCCTGATCCGGCCAACGAGCTGGCCAGCGATCATTCGCCGATCGATCCCAGGGATTTTCGCAACGCGCTCGGCACTTATGCCACGGGCGTCACCATCATCACGGCGCTCGCGCCTAATGGAAAGCCCTATGGGCTGACCTGCAATTCGTTCGCCTCGGTATCGCTGAACCCGCCGCTCGTGCTCTGGAGCCTGGGGATGTTTTCCCAGGGGTTAACCATTTTCCAGAACGCCAGCCATTTTGCGGTCAACGTACTTGGCGCATCGCAGCAGGCGCTGGCAGCCAAATTCGCAAAGTCCTCGGACGACAAGTTCGCCGGTGTCGAATGGACGCCCGGTCTTGGCAACGCGCCGCTTCTTGCGGACAGCGTTGCAAATTTTCAATGCCGCGCGGCCAGCCGGTATTATGGCGGCGACCATGTCATCTTCCTGGGGGCGGTCGAAGCCTATGCCTACAACCGGAAAGAGCCGCTGCTGTTTGCGCGCGGCGGTTATGGCCGATTTCTAGTCGCAGACGACATGTCACCGGCCCCCAAGCCATGAGAAGAAAATCATCGCCCAAGCGCGCGAAGCAGAAGCGGATGTCCCCGGACGAACGCCGCAGGGAGTTCGTTGCCAAGGCGACCGAATTTTTCTCGGATGAAGGATTTGGCGGCGGGACGCGCGATCTGGCGCGCCGGCTCGGCGTTACCCAGCCGCTGCTGTACCGTTATTTTCCGAGCAAGGATGACTTGATCAAGGAAGTCTATCGCACGGTTTATCTCGAGCCGCTCGATACCGGTTGGGAAAAGCTGCTTACTGACCGTACCCGGCCGATCCGCGATCGGTTGCAGGAATTCTACAACGCGTACACGAACGTGATCTTCACCCGCAAATGGCTTCGCATCTACCTTTATTCGGGCTTGAAGGGGCTGGACATCAACCGCTGGTACGTCGGCGTGGTACGTGACAAGATACTGACGCGCATCATCAGGGAATGCCGCCATGAAGTGGGACTTCCCGCGCTGGGCAAACCGACCGCGTCCGAGCTCGAAATGGCGTGGGTGTTCCATAGTGGAATCTTTTATTACGGGGTTCGCAAGTACATCTACGAATCTCCCGTGCTCGAGGATAAAGAGCAGATGATCAGCGACGCGCTGGACGTCTTTCTGGCAGGCTTCGAACGGGTATTTGCGGCGCCGGCCGCGCCGGTGAAAGCGGTCGGATAGCCGTCTCAGATGACCTCGATGCAGCTGCTTTTGACGGAGCGCTGGATCGCCTCAAAACTTCGGACGTTCGTCAGCATTTCCTCCAGCGCGACCGGGTAGGGCGCCTCGCCAAGCGCGGCGCGGCCAAAAGCCTCGAGATTGTCGCGCACCGCCGGATACGCCGGATAGAACGCCGTTGCGGGCATCTCGTCGCGATACACGGTGGTCACGTCCCA
The DNA here is from genome assembly GCA_028290165.1 of Bradyrhizobium sp. Next base: position 2,435 of record JAQGKJ010000147.1, read on the forward strand.
TCCCGTTGAGTTTTCCGGATGGCTGCGGTCGCGGATTTCCATCCAGCCTTTCGAGCCGAGCAGGGCAAGCCGGCCCATAAACGGCGTCGCCAGCACGGCGCCCAGCATAGCGGTGGCGCCGCTCGCAAAACCGATCGTGATCGACAGCGTGTCGCCGTTCTCAAAATCGCTGCCCAATCGCGCCAGCCGGGCCCATACGCGCGTCGGCCGGCCGAGGAGCGCGATCGACAGGTCCACCATGTGGATGCCGGTGGCCGACAGCGGTCCGGCGGGATTGACCCTGTCCGACAAACGCCAGTTGTCGCGGGGCAAGTTCAGGAATTTGTCTTGGCTGAAGTTACCTTCCAGCAGCAGCGGATTGCCGAATTCACCGGCATCAAATCGCTTCCGCATGTCGACGACGGCGGGTTCGAATCGCCGCTCGTGCCCGATTCCTAACTGGACACCAGCCCTCCTCACCGCCGTGACGGCAGCCTCCGCATCGGCCGCAGTTGTGCATAGCGGCTTCTCGCAGAAGACGTGCCGTCCCGATTCGGCCGATGCGATAATTTGTTCCGCATGCTGTTGTTGCGGGGTGCAAAGGATGACGGCCTCGACTTCTGTATTCACCAGCGCATCCTCGAACCGCGGCGCGGTTTCTATCCTGAGCCTTGAAGCCAAAGCGCGCGCCTGATCCAGCGGATCGACGGCCAGCACCGGAACGATAACTCTGTTGTTGCGCAGGTTGTTGAGGATGGTCTGTCCCCACCATCCCAAACCGATAACGGCGGCCTTGATCATGCGCGGCCCCCGATTCCCACTATGATTTCGACGTTTCGGATCGGTACCAGTCGCCGGTCGATTTGCGCCTGATAGTGGATACGATCGGTCACGGCCACGGCGAATTTTCTCAAGTGTTGGTTGACGGACTATTCCGCGGCGTTTGACTGTTTCGAGATGCCGGCGTTAACGCGCGGCATGACCTTTTCGGCCATCATGATCATGGACTGGCGCCCCAGTTCACGGTCTTTCCAATCCTTGCCGGCATATAGCAGCGTGCCGAACTCGCCGACCTCGCCCTGAAAAGCCAGCAGTTGATCCGCAACGCTCTCGGGCGTTCCATAGATGATTAGTTTGTCGCAGATCATCTCCAGTGTCACTTCATCATCGGGCTGGTCGCGGCGGGTCTTGAACAGCTCGATTCGGCCGTTCTTCTTCAGTTTGGTGAACAACGAGCGATAGTAATAGACGTAGGGTCCGTCAGGATCGGTGGCGTAAGCCTTTGCTGTCGCTGCGTCCTTGGCGACAAACACGCTCTTGGCGACGCGCCAATTGGCAGCTTCCGCCGCGCGGCCGGCGCGCTCGCAGCCCTCGACGTACTTCGGCCAATGGCTCTTCACCCATTGCGGCATCAGGAAGTTCGCCGAGATCGGATCCCAGCCCCGCGCCGCGGCCTCCGTCACGCCCTTCGAGAACGGCGCCACCGCGGTGACGACGATCGGCGGATGCGGCCGCTGCAGCGGCTTGGCGATGAATCCCTGGCCGATATCCCCAATCAGGGTCTTTTCAGTCGAGATGTTCCAGTATTTTCCCTGAATATTGTACGGCGGCTCGCCGGCCCAAATATCCAGAACCTGATTGATGCATTCGAGAAACATGGCGTTCCGGTCGGCATCGAGGTTGCCGAATAGCTCTGCATCCGACAGAAGTCCGCCGGGGCTTATTCCGAAAATCAAACGCCCGTCGAGCAAATGATCGAGCATCGCCATGCTGGCCGCGACCGTGGCGGGATGGGTGTTCGGCATATTGATGGTGCCGGTCCCAAGCTTGATCTGCTTGGTCGCGGCTGCGATCCACGCGAGGAACGCGATGCAGGAGGTGATGTTTTCGGCCCTGTCGGTAACGTGTTCGCCAACGTAAGCCTCGGTGAACTCCAGTTCGTCGGCGAGCAGGAAGGCTTCACGATCTTCCCGAAGGGAAAGCTGCCAATCCTTGTCGAGGGGATGGATTGGCATTGTAAAGAAACCCAGATTCATTGCCTGCTCCTCCCTGGGGCCGATTTGATGCGAGCCAAAACGTGCGTCGTTCACGAACATATCACAAGTCCAAAACTCGAATCTCCCGAAATAATCGTTCGATAAACAAACTTGACCTTTGATGGTTGCCGCCGTCTAATCTCAAAAAATACGCAAAAAACCGGCCGGGGAGGACACCTCAATGAAAGCCTCGGCTTTCAGCTATGCACGCGCATCCTGAGTTTTGATCGCTTTGGAGTTGCTGGAAGCGCACGGGGACAAGGCGAAGGTGCTGTCGGGCGGCCAGAGCCTGTTGCCCGCAATGAATCTGCGTCTGATTTCTCCGGAACTGATCGTGGATATCGGCCAACTCGCCGAGCTTCGGGGCATCGCGGTGCGGGGCGATGTTTTAGGCATCGGTGCGCTGACCCGCCATGTCGACCTCCTGAGGTCGCCGGAAATAGCTGTGCAGGCGCCGTTGCTGACGGAAGCAGTGGCCCATATCGCGCACCCCGCGATCCGCAACAGGGGAACCATCGGCGGCAGCCTTGCTCATGCCGACCCCGCTTCCGAACTGCCGGCCTGCATGGTGGCGCTGAACGCGTCGATTATCGTTCGCGGCCAGGCTGGCGAACGGCGTATCGCGGCCGCGGATTTCTTCAAAGGGATCTACGAGACGGCGTTGCTACCGCAGGAATTACTTATCGCCGTGGAACTGCCGCTTCCGCGACCAAATTCCATGCATTTTTTTCACGAATTCGCCCGGCGGCACGGCGATTACGCCATCACAGGCCTGGCCGCGCAGGCGATCGTGGAAAGCGGTGTCTTCACTGACCTTCGGCTTGCTTTTTTTGCCGTCGGCGATCGTCCGGTATTGGCCGGGGCCGAAAAAAAACTGGTCGATGTCGCCGTCACGCCTGCGGTGTTATCGGAAGCTTCGGCGGCCCTGAGCGAGGAACTTGATCCCCAGGACGATCAACAGGCGTCTGCTTCGATGCGCCGGCATCTTGCGAAGGTGCTGCTGGCGCGTTGCGCGTCGGCGCTGCTTGGCCGTCCCGACCTCAATGCGGGAGGCACGGCGTGACGGCCCCCATGCCGATCTCGCTCGATGTCAACGGTGAGCGCGTGGATGCTCAGGTTTTGCCGCGTCTCAATCTCGCGGACTTCCTGCGGGAGCATCTCGAGCTGACCGGCACCCATGTCGGTTGCGAACATGGGGTTTGCGGCGCCTGTACCGTGCGCATCAATGGCGAGATCGTTCGCTCCTGCCTGATGCTGGCGGTGCAGGCGCATGGCGCTTCCGTCCAAACCATCGAAGGATTGTCCGACAGCGGCGAGGTCGCCGATCTCCAGGCCGCCTTTCGCGATCGCAACGCGCTGCAATGCGGCTTTTGCACGCCGGGCATGCTGATGGCCGCGCAGGACCTATTGAAACAGGAACCAGAGCCGGATCGAGAGCGGATACGCGAGCATCTTTCCGGCAATTACTGCCGCTGCACTGGTTATCAGGCCATTATCGATGCGGTCGAGACCACGGCACGGGCGCGCATGGAGCGCAAATCATGACTGCCGCATCGGAAAATCCCGAAACCCTCTCGGAGCTGGATCGGCCGAACTCATATATCGGCAAGGTGGTCCCCCGGCCGAATCTTGAACGATTGATGCAGGGACGCGGGCTCTATGTCAGCGACATGGCGCTGCCGCGCATGGGCCATGTGGTATTCCTGCGCTCGCCCCATGCCCATGCGAGGATCATTGGCATCGACGCCGCCGCCGCAAGGCGCTTGCCGGGCGTCATCGCCGTCGTAACGGGTGCAGAGCTTGCAACCGTCATCACGCCCTGGGTTGGCGTGCTTTCGCATCTGAAGGGCCTCAAATCGGCGCCGCAGCACGCGATCGCGATCGAGCGCGCCTGTTGGCAGGGCGAAGCCGTCGCGGCGATGGTGGCGACAAGCCGTGCCATCGCCGAGGACGCCGCGGAAGCCGTCTCTGTTGATTATGAGGAACTGGACGCGGTGACGGACATGCGCACCGCGCTCGATCCGCAAACCCCTGTCATTCATGCCTCGCTCGGCGACAACCTTGCCTTCGAGCGTAGCCTCGACGCCGGCACGGTCGACGCGGCGTTCGCCGAGTCGGATGCCGTGGTCGAAGCGGATTTCATCTTTGGCCGCCACACCGGCGTGACCTTGGAGCCGCGCGCCGTGGTGGCTGACTGGAACGCCGCCGAGGCGAGGTTGACGATCTACCAAGGCACGCAGGCGCCGCACATGGTGCAGAACCTCGCGGCGCTTCATCTCGGACTTGAGGACTCACAGGTTCGCGTGGTCTGCAAGGACGTCGGTGGTTCTTTCGGCATCAAAGTCCATATTTACGCTGACGAAATGGCTACCTATGCGCTGTCGAAACTGTTGCGGCGGCCGATAAAATTCGTCGCCGACCGGGTCGAGAGCTTTAATACTGATATTCACGCCCGCGACCACCGCTGCAAGGGGCGGATCGGCGTCAAGCGCGACGGGACGATCATGGCGTTCGAGATCGACGATCTCACCGGCATCGGTCCCTATTCGATGTATCCGCGCACCAGCGCGATCGAGGCCAACCAGGTCGTCAATCTGGTCGGCGGCCCCTATGTGACCAGGAATTATCGCGCGCGGGCCCGCGTCGTGTTCCAGAACAAAAACGTGATGTGTCAGTACCGTGCCGTCGGTCACCCGATCGCATGCTCGGTGACGGAAGGCCTAGTCGATCTAGCGGCGGCAAGGATCGGGATGGATCCGGTGGAGATCCGCCGCCGCAATCTCATAGCCGACGACGCATATCCCTGCGTGTCGCCTTCGGGCCTCAGGTTCGAGCTCCTGTCGCATCACGCCGCGTTAAACCGACTGATGACGATGATGGATTATGACGAGCTGCGCGCGGAACTGGTGGCCCTGCGCGAGAAGAACATCCACCGAGGCATCGGCATCGCTAGCTTCATCGAGGTCACCAATCCGAGCGCCGCGTTTTACGGCGTGGGGGGTGCCCGTATCTCGTCGCAGGATGGCGTCGCCGTGCGGCTGGATGCGCAGGGTTCGGTGATCTGCCAGACCAGCATCACCGAGCAGGGGCAGGGCTCCGAATCGCTCACCGCCCAGATCGTCGGCAGCGTGATCGGCGTTTCCATGGAGCGGGTGCGCGTCATCCTCGGCGATACCGACAATACGCCCTATGGCGGCGGCACCTGGGCGTCGCGCGGCGCCGGCATCGGCGGCGAGGCCGCGCTGCAGGCCGCCAAGGTTTTGCGCAAGAATATTCTCGACGTGGCTGCGGCGATCCTGCAGGCGCAGCCCGGCGATCTCGACATCGTCGACAACGCCGTCGTCGACATGGTCGGCGGCGCGCAGCGCATCGAGCTGCACGAGCTGGCGCGCATCGTGTATTTCCGGCCGGACACGCTGCCGCCCGGCTTCCAGGCCGAGCTGATGGCCACGCGCCATTTCGTGCCGCGCGATTATCCGTTCGCCTTCACCAACGGCGTTC
>JAQGKJ010000172.1 GCA_028290165.1 Bradyrhizobium sp.
GATCAGCGACAGCAGAAGGTGTTCAAGCGTCGCATATTGATGATGACGCTCGTTTGCAATCGCCAGCGCACGATGCAGGGATTGTTCTAGGCTTTGGGAAAAAGTCGGCATTCGCGTCCTCTAGTGACCCCCACCATCATGATCGTCGTTGCCCCCTCAAGCAACAACAACCTTTGTCATATAGTTACATAGGATCACGGCAAAAGAGCGGTTCCCGCGATTCGTTTTTTACAGTCGGACTCCAGCCTACATCCAGAAACCCGGGCAAGGCGCCCGGCAAACGGCGTACGCTCGTCCCGAACCATCGCTTCTTGATGCAAAACCCGTTCCTAATTTTGGCGGATTTCGCGCAAGCCGTTACTTCTTTTCCATCACGCATTGCAGCGGATGCTGATGCTTGCGCGCAAAATCCATCACTTGCGTGACCTTGGTCTCGGCGATCTCGTAGGTGAATATCCCGCACTCCCCGATCCCGTGGTGATGGACGTGGAGCATGATCTTGGTCGCAGCCTCGACATCCTTCTGGAAGAACTTCTCAAGGACGTGAACGACAAACTCCATCGGAGTATAGTCGTCGTTCAAAATCAGGACGCGATACAGGTTCGGGCGCTTCGTCTTCGGCTTGACCTTGGCGATCACGGACGTGGCGGGACCGCCGGTGCCCCCAGCGCGGTTCTCATCGTTGCCCATTCGGGGAGCAGATGCGGTGGTGGCGGCTGGCGCGGACAAATCAAGTCTGAAAGTTAATTGCAGCATGGCACAGGCGTTCGACATCCCCACGGGAAACCGGAAAACGACCAGGTGATGTCCTCCTGCCGGAGCCATCGAAAGAGTTCCCAGGCACGCATTCCAGATCGCCGCTCCCGGCCGGCCGACCCATCAGCTGGATCGATAGTTACGAATATGGGTCCACCGACGGTTCGCCGCAAGCGCGCAGAATTGGTCTAATGCGGCCTGTGGCGGGCCCGATTCCCGGTTGGGCGATCCAGCCCAAGGTTAATCATTTCAGCCGGATTTGACAAAATAAAGCCGAGCGCCGTTTAGCGTTCATTGACGCTAGCAACCGCATCCAGGCCGATTCGGTGCTTGCACGGCAATCGACCCGCTTTTCTCAGGCCAGGTTTACCACCTGTTGAGGCCCGGCAGCCGAAATAGCGGCAGAAACGCAAATTTCGGTGACAGTCATGGCAGGCGCATCCATTACCCCTCGGTTTCGCGGAGCCGCGCGGCGCTTCGGCGGCGCCAATGAGGGCAATATCGCGGTGATCTTTGCCATCGCGCTTCTGCCCATCCTCGGCTTCGTCGGCGCCGCGATCGACTATAGCCGCGCCAATAGTGCGCGCTCATCCATGCAGGCAGCCCTCGACTCGACCGCATTGATGGTTGCGAAGGACCTGTCGTCGGGCGTCATCACGACGTCCCAGATCAGCACGAAGGCCCAGTCCTATTTCGCCGCCCTCTACACCAATACCGACGCCCAGTCGGTTTCCGTCACCGCGACCTACACCGCCAATACCAGTATGGGCTCGACCGTACAGGTCAATGGTTCCGGATCGGTCACGACCGATTTCATGAGGGTGGCCGGCTTCCCGAACCTCAACTTCAGCGCCAGCTCGACCTCCGCCTGGGGCACCGTGCGGATGCGGGTCGCAATGGCGCTCGACAACACCGGATCGATGGCGCAAAACGGCAAAATCGGCGCGCTGCGCACCGCCGCGAGCAATCTGATCGACCAGCTCAGCGCCCTCGCCAAGAATCCCGGTGACGTCTACATTTCGGTCGTTCCATTCGCCAAGGATGTGAACATCGGCAGCGCCAACTACAATCAGAACTGGATCGACTGGACCGACTGGGATGCGGCGAACGGCACTTGCAGCAGCTCGGGGCACAACTCCCAAAGCGCCTGCGTGGGCGCCGGCAAGACCTGGACGGCGGCGAACCACAATACCTGGACCGGTTGCGTGACCGACCGGACCCAGCCCTACGATACGCAGAATACCACGCCGGCAATCGCCAGTGTCGCAACCCTGTTTCCGGCCGATGAGTACTATGAAAACGGCCAGCACTATTGCAAGACCGGCAACAACCCGCCGTTGCAGCAGATTGCCCCGCTCAGCTACGACTGGACATCTCTGAAATCGATGATCACCGCGATGCAGCCGACCGGCGGCACCAACCAGCCGATCGGGCTGGCCTGGGCGTGGCAAACGCTGCAGCAGACATCGCCGATGAACGCACCCGCCGAAGACCCGAACTACACCTACTCGCACGCGATCATCCTATTGTCGGACGGTCTCAACACCGAGGATCGCTGGCCCGCCTACGGCAACGGCAGTCAGCAATTCGGCGGCCAGATCGACGCCCGGCAGAGGATCCTGTGCGACAACATCAAGGCCCAAGGCGTCACGATCTATACGATCCAGGTCAATACCAGCAGCCCGCCTGACCCGACCTCAACCGTGTTGTCATACTGCGCCAGCGGACCGCAGAACTTCTATCTGCTGTATTCCGCGAGCCAGGTGATATCGGCCTTCAACTCGATCGGGACGTCGCTGTCGAAGTTGCGCGTGGCGCGGTAAATCCCGACCTGTTTGGAAACAAGAAAAAGCCCGGCCACAGTGGCCGGGCTTTTTGATTTTACAACGTAAACTCGTTGTCAGTGGATTGCGGCCGGAGTGAACTTCGCGACGATGCCTTCCAGCGGCTTGAAGGTCTGCTTGGCGAGATCGGTATAGAGCCCCGCGATCTTCTGCGACTCGGCAACGAAGGTCTCGTAAGCGGACTTCGCGAATTCCGTCTGAACTTCAATTGCCTTGTCCAGCGACTTCACGCCGGACAGCTTTTCCACGAACGACTTGGTGTCTTCGAACGACTTCTTGGTGTAATCGCCATACGCGCTGGCGATGGCCTGAATGCCGTTCTGAACGGTCGTTGCCGAAGCGACGACGGTCTCGAGGTGTTCCTTGCCGTATTGCTGAATGTCTTCAACCTTCATCATTATGGAGTCCTTCCCAGACTGATGTGCAACGGGCTGCCGGAGGCCCCGGCTCCCGGCGACGACCGGTATATACTGCGCTGCACAATAAAGTCAAGAATCTTGGTGCGACGCACAAATCGCGGGATTAGCCGACAACACTGGAGGATTACGCAAGGGTTCCTTAACCTTTTGGAAACCCCGGCCACCTAACCTGATTCCCAGACTTGTCGCCTGGTGGAAAAGCAGCCGAAAAATTGTTTGCGTACAGCCTCTTAGGCGGAATGCCGCGTGCCAACGGCTATTTCGCCGGACGTGACTGCCGGGATCGGGCAGTTCGAGCAGGGAAACGTCGCCGGCAGTTGGGCATAATTTGGCCTCACGAACCGGTGATCAAGACAGAAATTGGGACGGGGAAGTCTATGCTTCGTAAATCCTTGGCTGCATCGCGTGGTTTGCGGGTTTGCGTTTTCGGGCTCCTTACGATCACCGCGGCGGTTATTTTCACCGCCGACTCCGCCGAAGCCCGCCGTTACCGGCGCCACCATGCGCACGTCCACCATGAAGCGAGCGAGAGCTACAGCCCGGCATTCTCCTCAATCATCGTCGACGGCAACTCGGGCGCGACGCTCTCCGCCAATAATCCCGACGCCAGTCGTCATCCCGCATCGCTCACCAAGATCATGACGCTTTATCTGCTGTTCGAGCGCCTCGATGCCGGCAAGATGAAGCTCGACACCGAGATGGAGGTGTCCGAGCACGCCTCCGAGCAGGCGCCCACCAAACTCGGTCTGCGCCCGGGCCAAACCATCCGCGTCGAAGACGCCATCAAGGGGCTGGTGACGCGCTCCGCCAACGACGCGGCGGTCGTGATCGCGGAAGTGATCGGCGGCAATGAAGACGATTTCGCCAAGCTGATGACCCGCAAGGCGCGCGCGCTCGGCATGAGCAAGACGGTTTATCGCAATGCGTCCGGCCTGCCCGACGACGACCAGGTGACCACCGC
>JAQGKJ010000216.1 GCA_028290165.1 Bradyrhizobium sp.
ATTATCGCCGCCGACGCGTCGGCCCGCGATTTCGGCGCCGGCGCCGAACCGCAGCGTTATCCCGACCCCGACATCGTCGTGATCGATCCCAAGCGCTTCAAGGCCAAGGTCGGCAATACCGCCATCAAGCGGCTCTATACGGGCTGTCTGTGGGCGGAAGGGCCGGCCTGGAACGCCCAGGGCCAATATCTCGTGTGGAGCGACATTCCCGCCAACCGCCAATTGCGCTACCTCGACGATGACGGGCACATTTCAGAGCAGTTCCACAAACCGTCCAACGAGGCCAACGGCAACACCTTCGATTTCGAAGGCCGGCAAATCAGCGCCGAGCGGACCCGGCTGGTCCGTTTCGAACACAACGGGGCGCTGACCACGCTGGCCGAGCAGGCCAATGGCAAGCCGCTCAACGGACCGAACGACATGGTCGTTCACCCCAACGACAAGTCGATCTGGTTCACCGATCCCGGCTATGGAGCGATCTCGATCTATGAGGGGCAGCTGGCCAAGACCGGTTCCGTCCAGCCCTATCAGAAAGAGGCGGTGTACCGGCTCGACGCCCAGACCGGCCAGCTCAGCAAGGTCGCCGACGAGCCGTTCAAGCCGAACGGGATTGCGTTCAGCCACGACTACAAGAAGGTTTATGTCTGCGATACCGGCATCACGCATTACCCGAACGCCAACAATATCGTCTGGCAGTACGACCTGAACGGCGACAAGCTTTCAAACCCGCGCACACTGATCGACATGAAGCTCGACGGCAAGTCGGGCTTCCCCGACGGCTTGCGGGTCGACATCGACGGCAACATCTGGGTCGGCGCCGGCTGGGTCGGCCCTGGCTATGACGGCGTCCAGGTTTTCGCGCCCGATGGCGCGCGCATTGGCCAGATTCTTCTGCCCGAGACCTGCGCCAATCTCACCTTCGGTGGCAAGAAGCGAAACCACCTGTTCATGACGGCGAGCCAGTCGTTGTACTCGGTCTATGTGGAGACGCAGGGCGCTCACAATTGCTGAGGGGCTATCTCCACGAGTCGTCCCCGCGTTCGCGGGGGCGACATCGGAGGACTTGGAGCTACCCGCTATTGCGCAATCCCGCCGAGATCCCGTTGATGGTGATCTGAATGCCGCGCAAAATCTGCTCGTCGGGATTTTGGGCGCGATGCTCCTTCAGGAGCTCGACCTGCACGTGGTTGAGCGGATCGAGATAAGGAAAACGGTTTCGGATCGAACGTTCGAGCAACGGGTTGCCCTGCAACAAGCGCTCCTGCCCCATAATGTCGAGGAGCAAATCGATTGAGGTCTGCCACTCCTGCCGAATGCGCCCGAAGATATTTTCGCGCAACGCCACATCCGGCACCAGTTCGGCATAGCGCGAGGCGATCGCGATCGAGCTTTTCGCGAGCACCATGTCCATGTTCGACAACAAAGTGCGGAAGAACGGCCACACGCGATAGAGTTCTCTGAGGAAAGGCATGCCCTTGTCGGGATGGTCCTTGATCCAGGTTTCCACCGCGCTGCCAAATCCGTACCAGCCCGGCAGCATCAACCGGCATTGTGCCCAGCTGAACACCCAGGGAATGGCGCGGAGGTCCTCGATCTCACGGGTTTTCTTGCGCGAGGCCGGCCGGCTGCCGATGTTCAGCGTGGCAATTTCGGTGATGACGGTGGAAGCCCAGAAATAATCGGCAAAGCCCTCGGTTTCATAGACCAGCCCGCGATAGGCCTTGAAGGCCAGCGCCGAGAGCTGGTCCATCGCTTCGAGATATTCATGCCTCGGCGCGCTCTGCCGCGGCTGCAGCAGGCTTGCCTCGAGGGTGGCGGCGGCGAGAATTTCCAGATTGTTGCGGCCGACTTCGGCGTTGGAATATTTACTGGAGATGATTTCGCCCTGCTCCGTGATCCGGATCTGGCCGTTCACCGCGCCGCCCGGTTGCGCAATGATGGCGTCGTAGCTCGGGCCGCCGCCGCGCCCGACCGAGCCGCCGCGGCCGTGAAACAGCCGTAACCGCACATGGTGGCGCTCGAACACCTCGACCAGCCCGATCTCGGCCTTGTAGAGTTCCCAGCCCGAGGTGACGAAGCCGCCGTCCTTGTTGCTGTCGGAATAACCGAGCATCACCTCCTGCACCGAGCCGCGGCTATCTACCAGCTTGCGGTAATCGTGCATCGACAGCATCCGGTCCATGATGCCGCTGGACGCCTGCAAATCCTCGATGGTTTCGAAGAGCGGCACGATGTTGATGGCGCTGCGGCCCGAGGGGTCGACGAGGCCGGCGTCTTTCAGGAGCAGCGCGACCTCCAGCATGTCGGACACCCCCTTGCACATGGAGATAATGCATTGGGGGATCACGTCGGCGCCGAATTTGACGTGCGCCTCGGCGGCTGCATGGAAGACCGCGAGTTCGTCCAGCGTCTCGTCGCTGTATTTGACGAACGAAGACGTCAGCGGTCGCGCATTGCGCAGCTCGCTCGCAAGAAGCGCAATCCGCGCTTCTTCGTTCAATGCCAGATAGGACATGCCGGGCATGGCCGCGTCGATCAATTCCGCGACCGTGCGTTCGTGCACGGCGGAATTCTGCCGCATGTCGAGACATGCCAGATGAAAACCGAAGCAATCGACCGCGCGGCGCAAGAACCGCAGCCGTCCGCGCGCGATCACGCGCGAATTGTTCGATATCAGCGAGCGGTGCAGGACATCGAGATCGGCCTTGAACTCCTCAACATTGGCGTAGGGCGCCGCTGCTCCGACCGGTGGCCGCATGGTTTCCACCTCCAGCCTCGCGGCGGTGGCAGTGAGCCGGGCGTAAATGCCGGACACGGCCAGCCGATAGGGCTCGCCGCTTCGATGCGGCGAGGTGTCGGGCGAACGCTCGGCGAGCGCGCGCAAATCCTTCGAGACATCGGCAAGATGCGCCGCGAGCGACAGTTCGGCGCCGAGCATGTGCAGTTCCTCGAGATAAAAGCGCAGCACGCGGCTACTCTGGAGGCGCAGCGTTCCGCGCATCACTTCCGCTGTGACAAACGGGTTGCCGTCGCGATCGCCGCCGATCCAGCTTCCCATCTTCAAGAACGACGCCAGTTCGCTTTGCGCGGCGCCGTCGCCTTCGTTCAATCGATCCTCCAGCGCGCAATGCAGCCGCGGCACCTCGTGCAGGAAGGTGTAATCATAGAAAGACAGCCCGTTGGCGACTTCATCGAGCACGGTGAGCTTGGTGCGCCGTAGCAGATTGGTCTGCCACAGCGTCAGCACCGCGCGGCGCAACTGCTCGTCGCTCGCCTCGGTCTCTTCGGGCGTCAACTGGACGCGCTCGCGCCGATCCAGCAGCGCGGCGATCTCCATCTCGCGGTCGATCGTGCTCTTGCGGCGAACTTCGGTGGGGTGCGCGGTGAGAACCGGGCCGACCAGGGCGCTGGCAAAGAACTTGCGCAGGTCGGCGGCGCTGAAGCCGGCCCCACGCGCATGCGACAGCGTCAGCGCCAGCGTTCCCGGACGCGGCGCCCCGCGGGCGGAAGAGCGCATCTGCCGGATGTTGTTCTGGTCTTCGGCAATGTTGGCAAGGTGCGAAAAATAGCTGAAGGCGCGCACGATGCGCACGGTCTGGCCGGTTGACATGCTGTCGAGGATCAGTTCGAGCTCGCGCCGCGCCGGCCGGTCGTCGTCCCGATGGAACCGGATCGAGGTCTGCCGGATGCGCTCGACCAGGTCGAACACGTCGGCGCCTTCCTGGTCGCGCACGGTGTCGCCGAGGATGCGTCCGAGCAGCCGGATGTCATTCCGCAGCCGGGCATCTTCTTCAAGCGCCAAAGCTTCACGCTCAGAGGCTTCCTCGGCGCGATTGGATCGCAGGTCGGTATCGGAAGGCATGATCTGGGGTGACATGGCGAGATGCTCCAGAAAACTGCCCGGCTCCCTTGAGTCGCAATTTTTCGGCGCTAAAGCAAGACCAAGAAAAGGGCGATGGCCATTTGCGTAGCGTCCTCATCCTGAAGGAGCGACCGGCGCAAGGGCGCCTCCTCACCATGAGGAGCGCCCGTTCATCCCGATCGCGTCAAATCCTCCGCCCCGCCCTTTCCCAATAGGGATCGCGCAAGCGGCGCTTAAAAATCTTGCCGGAATCCTCCCGCGGCAGATGAACATGGATTTCGACGTGTTTTGGTACTTTGTAGTCGGCGAGCGAAGTTTTCAGCTGGGCCCGGATCAATCCGACATCCAGCGTGACGCCGGCCTGCGGTTCCACCGCCGCCATCAGCGCCTCGCCGAATTCATCGTCGGGGATGCCGAACACCGCGCAGTCGTGGACGCCGGGAACCGCATGCAGCGCGGCCTCGATTTCGGCCGGATAAATGTTGACGCCGCCCGAGATCACCATGTCGCGCTTGCGGTCGCAGAGGAAGACATAGCCGTCCTCATCGATATATCCGACATCGCCGCTGGTGATAAAACCGTCGCGTTCGATCTCGGCGCGCTTTTCGGGCTTGTTGTGATAGGTGAAATCCGGGGTGTCCGCGGTCCGCGAATAGATTTCGCCGATCTCGCCTTGCGGCAGCGGGACGCCATTGTCGCCGAGAAAGCGCAGTTCGACGCCGTCGAGGACCTTGCCGACCGTGCCCGGCTTCTTCAGCGCATCTGTGGAACTGGCGAATGTCAGCGCACTGGATTCGGTGCTCCCGTAATATTCGTAGATCACCGGCCCCCACCATTCGATCATCGCGCGCTTCACATCGGCGGGGCATGGCGCCGCGGCATGAACCACGTGGCGTAGCGAGGAAATGTCATATTTCCTGCGCACGGCTTGCGGCAGCTTCATCAGCCGGACGAACATGGTCGGCACCATGAAGATGGTGTCGATCCTCTCGCCCTCGACCAGTCGCAGAAATTGCTCGGGCTCGAACCGCGGCATCAGCACCAGCGCGCCGCCGAGGCGGCCGGAGCGCAGGCCGAACGAATTCGGCGCGGAATGATACAGCGGCCCCGGCAGCAGCGCCCGCACGCCCGGCTTCAGGCCATAGATCAGCGCGCGCAAACGTTCCGACGCGGCGGTCTGCTCCCGTGTCGGCGCGCACCGCCGTACCCCCTTTGGATGACCTGTGGTGCCCGAGGTGTAGATCATGTTCGCCGGCTGCGGCAGCGCCGGGCCGTCGTAGGGCCTCTGTTCTCCGAGCCAGGATTCAAAATCAACCGCGAAATCGGGGGTCACGAGATGATCAGGATCGATCTTGTAATTCGCTAGAATTTCCGGCGGCACAGGCACGCTAAGCACGGTAACGCCGGCGGGAATCACATCGCGCAATTGATGCAGCATGTCGGCATGACCGATCAGGACCGGCGTTCCCGAGTCCTTCAGGATGTAGTCGATCTCCTCCGGCTTGAAGTGCCAGTTGACAGGCACGCCGTAAGCGCCGAGCCGCATCGCGGCATAGGCCGCCTCGATGAAGACGATGTCGTTGCGCATGAGAATGCAGACGCTGTCGCCCTGCCTGACGCCAAGCTTTTGCAAGCCGCCGGCGATGCGGGCCGCACGATCAGCGACCTCGGCGTGGCTGCGTTTTCGCTGACCGCTGATGATGCCGAGGAAGGGCTGCTGTGTTTCGATCATTGTGTACTTCTTTGAATTGTGTACTTCTTTGAATTTTGAAAAGCCGTCATCCTGAGCAGCGCGCTCCTGCGCGCGTCTCGAAGGATGAGTCACACGGAACACTGCATCCTTCGAGGCTCGCCGAAGACGGCTCGCACCTCAGGATGACGTCAAACGTCGGCGAAGCGCGGCGGGCGCTTTTCGATATTGGCGCGGACCGCCTCGGTTTGGTTCGGACTGCCCAACAGCTTCTGCTGCTCGACGGATTCGGCCAACAGCGCCGGGCCGGGATCAACGGAAAGATCATTCAGCAGGCGCTTGGCGGCGCGAATGGCTTCCGGACTCTTGCCCGCGATCTCGCGCGCGACCTCGAAAGCTGCCGCGCGCGGGTCGTCGCAGATCCGTGTCGCAAGACCAAAACTCAGCGCCTCCTGCGCGGAAAAGATCCGCCCGGTATAGGTCAGCTCACGCAAAATATCGTCGCGCACCAGACTGGCCAGGATTGGCGTCCCAGCCATGTCCGGCACCAGACCCCACTTGATCTCCATGATCGACATCCGCGCGTCGGGGCTA
>JAQGKJ010000218.1 GCA_028290165.1 Bradyrhizobium sp.
GCTGCGCCAGCATGTCGGTGTAGCCGCCGGCATATTCGATCCAGCTGCCGTTACCCTCGGGCGCGATCACCGAGGTCACCACGCGATCGAGGAAATCGCGGTCGTGGCTGATCAGGATCACGGTGCCTTCGTAATCGCCGAGCATTTCCTCGAGCACGTCGAGGGTTTCGAGATCGAGGTCGTTGGTCGGCTCGTCCAGCACCAGGAGGTTGGAGGGCTTTGCCAGCGCCCGCGCCAGCATCAGCCGGCCGCGCTCGCCGCCCGAGAGCACCTCCAGCGGCGTGCGCATCTGCTCCTGTCCGAACAGAAAATCCTTCATGTAGCTGACCACGTGCTTCGGCTTGCCGCCGACCATGACGTGGTCGCCGCGGCCGCCGGTGAGGGCTTCCGCCAGCGTCGATTTGGGATCGAGGCTTTCGCGATGTTGGTCCAGCGTTGCCATCTCGATATTGGCGCCGAAGCGGATGGTGCCGGTATCCGGCGGATTGGCGCCGGTGAGCATGTCGATCAGCGTGGTCTTGCCGGCGCCGTTCGGGCCGACAATGCCGATGCGGTCGCCACGCTGCACCCGGATCGAGAAACCGTCGACGATCTTGCGGTCGCCATACGTTCGGCCGATGTTTTTCGCCTCGATCACGAGCTTGCCGGACTTTTCGGCTTCCGCGGCGGCGAGATTGGCATTGCCGGCCGCCCCGCGAAAATCGCGCCGCTGCTGGCGCAGCGCATGGAGATTGCCGAGCCGCTTGACGTTGCGCTTGCGGCGGCCGGAGACGCCGTAGCGCAGCCAGTGCTCCTCGTTGACGATTTTGCGGTCGAGCTTGTGCTGGTCGCGTTCTTCCTCCGCCAGCACCTCGTCGCGCCAGGCCTCGAAGGCGCCAAAGCCGCGATCGATCTGCCTGATCTGGCCACGATCGAGCCAGGCGGTAGAGCGTGACAGGTTCGACAGGAAACGGCGGTCGTGGCTGATGATGACAAGCGCGCTGCGGCGGCTGTCGAGTTCGCTTTCGAGCCATTCGATGGTGGTGAGATCGAGATGGTTGGTGGGCTCGTCCAGCAAGAGGATATCGGGTGAGGGCGCCAGCACCCGCGCCAGCGCCGCACGGCGGCCCTCGCCGCCGGACAGTTTTACCGGGTCTTCATCACCGTGCAGGCCGAGTTGCTCCAGGACATACCGGGCCTGATAGTGGTCGTCGCCGGGGCCGAGGCCGGCCTCGACATAGGCCAGCGTCGTGGCAAACGCTCCAAAATCCGGCTCCTGTGGGAGATAGCGGATGGTCGCGCCGGGCTGCACGAAGCGGCTGCCGCTGTCGGGCTCAACCAGCCCCGCCGCGATCTTCAAGAGCGTCGATTTGCCCGAACCGTTGCGGCCGATCAGGCAGACGCGCTCGGATTGCGACACCGACAGCTCGACATCAGACAATAGCGGCGTGCCGCCAAAAGTCAGTTTTATCTCCTTCAACTGGATCAGAGGAGGCGCCATAACTCGCTTCAACTCTCTTTTTGCGCTGTCTGATCCGCGCGCTGGCGCTGGATGCGGCGGATGGTCTGATCGAGCGCGGACAGGAACGCCGAGCGGTCGCGCGGCGCGAACGATTTGGGACCGCCGGTCACTTCGCCCGATGAACGCAGATCGGTCATCAAATTGCGAACCGCCAGCGTCATTCCGATCGACGCTTCCGTAAAAGGCTTGCCGTTCGGCGCGATCACGTCAGCCCCTGATTTCACGCAGCGGCTTGCCAGCGGGATATCCGATGTAATGACGATATCGCCCTTTCCCGCGCGCACCGCAATCCAGTCGTCGGCGGCGTCCATCGCGGAACCCGCCGCGACACGTTCGATCAGCGGATCATGCGGCACCCGAATGAATTGGCCTGCGACCACGCTGACGGGCAGGCCATGCCTGGCGGCGACGCGATAGATCTCGTCTTTGACCGGGCAGGCGTCGGCGTCGACATAGATGCGGTTGGTGTTCAAATTCGATGACATCTGTTTGGGAGTTAGCTGGGGAACGCGGCGGGCGTTCTCAAGATGCGCGTGGTACTCTATCGGCAGCGGAATTGCGAGGAAAACACGGGCTGGATCGTGCTTGCCATGGCATATTCTTGGCGTACGATTATCGAAGCAAAAGATGACGAAAATCAGGGAAACTCAGGACATGCCGAGCCCGCTCGAAGCCTACCGCGTCCCGGCCTACAACACCGCAAAGCTTTCCGAAAACAAGATGCACGACGACACCGTGGCAAAGCGGTTCGGCTTTTCCGGGGGGCTGGTCCCCGGCGTCGACGTGATGGCCTATATGATGCACCTGCCGGTCAGGAAATGGGGCTGCGCGTTTCTGGAGCGCGGGCTGATCGAGGCGCGTTTTGTGAAGCCGGTCTATGACGGCGAGATTGCCAACGTGGCCGGCGAGGAGAGCGATGGCACACTTTCGATCGAGGTCGAAAGCCGTGGCCAGCTCTGCGCCACCGGCAGTGCGTCGTTGCCCGCGGCCGCGCCGTCGTTCTCGCTTTCGGATTTCTCAGCGATCGCTGCCGTGGCCGAGCGCGGGCCGGTCAATCCAACGTCATATGAACTTGGCAAGTGGCTTGGCACAGTGCCGCGTGCCTGGGCCGGCGAAGCCGCGAAAGAGTATCTGCATGACGTGCGCGAGCATGATCCGATCTATGCATCCGAAGGGCTCGGCCATCCCGGCCTGCTGCAGCGGGTGATGAACAAGGTGCTCGTCGATAACGCCATCCTGGGCCCATGGATTCATGTCGGCAGCCGGATGCAGCTCCTGTCAGCTGCACGCAGCGGCGACGAGCTGACCGCGCGCGCGAAGGTCACCGGCAATTATGAGAAGAAGGGCCATCGTTTCGTTGAGTTCGATGCCCTCGTCGTCGCCAACGGCCGCACGCCGCTCGCGCATTGCCAGCACATTGCGATCTACCAGCCGCGCGAACAGGCGGCGGCGTAACGGTCAGGCGCAACGTCTCACCTCGTCATTGCCGGGCTTGAGCCGGCAATCCATCCTCTTCGCAAGATTCTTGTGAAGTTTGATGGATACGCGGGTCAAGCCCGCGTATGACGAGTGTGTTTCGCAGGGCTCATTCCCCTTCACAACAATCGGTGATCATCGCCCGCGAAAGCGGGGAAACCAGTACGCCGCGGCCCTCGATCCGATCACAGGCGTCTCCGGAATACTGGATCGCCCGGTCAACTGCCGCGCAGCTTGCCCCGCTTGCGGCTGTCTTTCTTGCGTTTGGCAAAATTGGCGTGATCAGAGATCTCGAGCGTGCCACCAGCGTGTCGTCCTCCTTGCGGCGGACGGCTGCCCGACGCCATATTTTGCAGTGCGATAGCGTTTTTCCAGAGAGGCGGGAGAGGTATGATCTTGCATCGAAATTCCCTGAAATGCCCGGTTTTTACGCGATTTGGCGGCTTCTCGTGAGATAACGCACGAGCACCCTACGACAACGCGCCTGATTGGGCATGGTCTATGTCAACGGCTGTTGCGCCGCGGCCCGGCACTGCTAAAGTTTCCGTGAACGGAAATTCCTCGTCGGCCAGATTGGGCCGCGGAAAGACATTTTGAATGAACGATGACACGCGGCTTCGCGATGGCCTTGAGCCGTGCGCAAGCCCGCACGGATCGGTCGCGGCAGGGGCCATCGGTGTGCCCGCAGGTAGTTCGCCGGCGGGAACCGGCGTCTACGCCGCGCTTGATCTGGGTACCAACAACTGCCGCCTGCTGATCGCCTGTCCGACCGGCGACGGGTTTCGCGTGGTCGATTCCTTCTCGCGGATCATCCGGCTCGGGGAAGGTATTTCGGCGACCGGCTGCATCAGCGAGCCCGCCATCGAACGCGCGATCGCAGCGCTGAGCATCTGCCGCGACAAGATCCAGTCCAAAAAGGCAAAACGACTGCGGCTGATCGCAACCGAGGCCTGCCGCGCGGCGTCGAATGCCGACGGTTTTCGGGATCGGGTCGCGGCCGAGACCGGCATCCAACTGGAGGTGATCGATCGCGAAACCGAGGCAACGCTGGCCGTGATCGGCTGCTCGCCGCTGCTCGACCCGGGGGGGCGCGGCGCCATTCTGTTCGACATCGGCGGCGGCTCGACCGAACTGGTGCGGATCGAGCGCGATCCGGATGAGCAAAACGCAGCGCCTCGGATCAAGGCCTGGATGTCGATCCCGCTTGGCGTCGTCACACTGGCCGAACATTTCGGCGGCAGGGACGTCACGCCGCAATCCTATGCGTCGATGGTCGAGGAGGTCGCGCAACACGTCGCCCCGTTTGCGGCCGAGCACGGCGACGATCTCGCCGATATGCACCTGCTCGGCACCTCCGGCACGGTGACGACGCTGGCCGGCGTCCACCTCAATCTCGTGCGCTACGATCGCCGCCGGATCGATGGCGTCTGGCTGAACGATGCGGATGTCACCGCGATCATCGCGCGCCTGCTCGGCATGACCTATCAGGAACGCGCCGGCAATAATTGCATCAGCGTCGAGCGCGCCGATCTGGTGCTGGCCGGCTGCGCCATCCTCGATGCGATCCGGCACGCGTTTCCGCTGCCACGGCTGCGTGTCGCCGATCGCGGCTTGCGCGAGGGAATGCTGGTCGAGATGATGCGCGAGGACGGTGCGCTGAGCGGATGCCGTTAGGCGCGCGGGCTCGCGATGTGCTAGAGCGGCAATCATGGCGAAAGACACCACCGGGCGGCTGCACGTCACGGTCAAGACCGGCGGCAAGCGCAAGCTGTCCTCAAAGCTCTGGCTGGAGCGGCAGCTCAACGATCCCTATGTGGCGCAGGCCAGGCGGGACGGATTGCGCTCGCGCGCGGCCTACAAGCTGATCGAGATCGACGACAAATATCATTTCCTCAAGCCCGGCTTGTCGGTTGTCGATCTCGGTGCGGCGCCCGGCGGCTGGAGCCAGATCGCGGCAAAACGCGTCGGCGCGGCCGACGGCAGGGGCAGGGTGGTCGCGATCGATCTGTTGGAGATGCCGGAAATACCGGGCGTCAGTTTTGCGCAGCTTGATTTTCTGGCCGACGACGCACCCGAAAAATTGCTCAAGATGATGGGCGGCCGCGCCGACGTCGTGCTGTCCGACATGGCCGCCAATACCACCGGCCACCGCAAGACCGATCAGCTGCGCATCCTCGGTCTCGTCGAAGGCGCAGCCGCCTTTGCCACTGATGTGCTCAATCCCGGCGGGACGTTTGTCGCAAAAGTGTTTCAGAGCGGCGCGGATGCCGAGTTGGTGGCGCAATTGAAACGTGATTTTACCAGCATGCGCCATGTGAAGCCGGCCTCGAGCCGGCAGGATTCTTCGGAACGCTACGTCCTGGCGATGGGATTTCGCGGTCAGCCGAAGGCGCCCTCCTGATCCACCGTCGTCATTGCGAGGAGCGTAAGCGACGAAGCAATCCAGTCTTTCTTGCCGCTTTATGGATTGCTTCGCTTCGCTCGCAATGACGGATAATCTACCCCAGCCGCTGATCCCGAGCATCCTCGGTCGTCTCGCTGGCGGCTTTGGCGGCGGCCTTCGCTGCCTCCTTGCGGCTGGAAATCGCGACCGCCTTGCGGCCGGAGATTTCGTGGCCGGCGTCATCGGGCATTTGCCAGAAGAAATAAGTCGATGCCGCCGAGATGATGGCGACAACGATAAACGCGGGCGCGAAATCAGATGCGCTCAGTTCGCTCACATGCCGCACCATCATCGTGGTCTCCACCGCGAACGCGCCGACCGCGACGCCGGCCGAGATCGCCAGTTGCTGGTTGACGCTGA
>JAQGKJ010000269.1 GCA_028290165.1 Bradyrhizobium sp.
GCAGTCTGACCGGAGGCGGTGGCGGTCTGGCGCTCACGGCCCCAAGCATCGCCGGATATGAGCTTGGCGCGACCGGGCTCTATTATCTGACACTCGTCCTGATGGCCGTCGGCCTGTTCGGCGCATGGAACGTCAGCCGCGGGCGCACCGGCCGCGCACTCCTGGTCATCAAGGACAGCGAGATCGCCGCTGGATCATTGGGGATTCACGCACCGCGATATAAGGTCATCGCCTTTGCCATCAGCGCCTTCTACGCGGCACTCGCCGGCGGCCTGTTCGCCTACCTGGTGCGCTACATCAATCCGGAAAGTTTTAGCGTCGGGCTGTCGATCTCTTTTCTCAGCATGGTGGTCATCGGAGGACTCGGCACGATCGGCGGTTCGATCCTGGGCGCGGCGTTCTATGTCATCGTTCCCGAGTTGTTGCGCGGCATCAAGGATGCGCCCGGGCTGGTGTTTGGCTTGTTGCTGGTCGTGGTGATGGTCTTCATGCCCCAGGGGTTATGGGGAATGCTGCGCCGTATCGGGCGGAGACACTTAAGATGACGCATCTCGCCATCAAAGATGTATCGGTGGACTTCGGCGGCATCCACGCGCTCAAGAACGTGACTTTTGGGCTCGAGGCCGGGTCCATTGTCGGGCTGATCGGTCCAAACGGCGCAGGCAAGAGCACACTCCTCAATTGCATCTCGGGCATCACGCGGCCAACCCGGGGTTGCGTCGAACTCGGCGGAACGGTCCTCTCGACAATGTCTTCGGCCGCCGTCGCGCGGCAGGGGATCGGCAGGGTCTTTCAACACCCCGAACTGGTCGCCGAACTCTCAGTGCACGACAATCTTCTGATCGCCTGTCACCTTTCCCTTGACTACGGCCTTGCCAGCGAACTGCTCAGGCTTCCAAACGTGCAGCACCAGGAGCGCGCAGCAGCGGAGAGGGTTGCGAATGTACTCTCAAGGCTCGGCATCGCCGATAGCGCTGGGGCAAGGGTAGGGAGCCTGCCTTACGGTCACCGAAAGCTCATCGATCTTGGCCGTGCCTTGCTGATGAATATCAGCTTCCTGCTGCTCGATGAACCGATCGCCGGCCTGAACGACAGCGAGATTTCGAGGCTCCGGGAAATCCTGCTCGCGTTACGCAAGGAATTCGGTCTCGGCATCCTCGTCGTCGAGCACAATATGCCCTTTGTGTCGGGCCTGTGCGACCGTCTGGTGGTGCTCGATCTGGGGGTGCTCATCGCAAACGGCCCGCCCGCCGAAGTGCTCAGCGATGCCAGGGTCATGTCCTCCTATCTCGGCGAGGCGTTTGATGCTTGAGGTCAGCGGTCTCAGTGTGCGCTATGGTTCGGTCGAAGCCTTGCGCGACGTCTCGATCAAGGTCGAGGCTGGCGGCCTTGTCGCCATTCTCGGCGCCAACGGCGCGGGGAAGTCGACCCTGTTGCGGGCTATCAGCGGCATCGTGCGTCCGGCTTCGGGCACGATTGCGTTGCGGGGTGAGCAGATCGCCGGTCTCGGGGCGGAGGAGATTGTACGGCGTGGCGTCTCGCATGTGCCGGAGGGTCGCGGTATTTTTCCGGATCTGACCGTGAGCGAAAACCTCATGATCGGCGCCTACGTGCGGCGCGGCCAGGACGTTTCGGCGGACTATAGTCGTGTGATGGAGATGTTTCCACCGGTTGAACGTCGCGAACGACAGTTCGGCTACACGCTGTCCGGCGGCGAGCAGCAGATGCTGGCCATCGGCCGCGCGCTAATGGCTCAACCAAAGGTGCTGTTGGCCGACGAACTCAGCCTTGGTCTCGCGCCTATCATCGTCAAGCAGGTCTTTGCG
This sequence comes from Bradyrhizobium sp., assembly GCA_028290165.1. Next base: position 1,827 of record JAQGKJ010000269.1, read on the forward strand.
AAGCTCGACGAAGTGCGCAAGGCTGGTATCACCATCCTCGTCGTGGAACAGAATGCGAGGCTCGCCATGAAGTTTGCAGATTATCTCTACGTTCTCAAATACGGGCGCGTGGTGATGGAGGGTGAACGGGAAAAATTCCAACATTCGACCGCGCTGGTCGATGCCTATCTCGGTGTCTGAAGCAATGCACGACTATCCGCTGAAACAACGCACCATCGGACATCTGCTCGCCGACAAGGCCGCTCGCGTGGGCGACCGGACCTGGCTTATCTTTGGCGGGCAGCGCTACTCCTATGCGCAGGCGCACGACCTCTCCAACCGCTACGCGAATGGATTTCGCGATCTCGGGGTCCGCAAGGGCGACCACGTCGCCGTCATGCTTCCGAACTGCCCCGAATTCATCTGGACGATCTGGGGCCTGGCCAAGCTCGGCGCGGTGACGGTGCCGCTCAACACAGCGGCGCGCGGCGAGTTGCTGCGGTATTTCATCACTCAATCGGATTCGAGTTGTGTCGTCGTTGCGGCCGAATGGGCGGATCGCATGGCCGAGTCGCTCGGCGCCGAACATCAGGTGCGGGCGTTCCTGACGCTCGGCGGCGCCGGAACAAAGCTCGCGGATTGCGGCAGGACCTGTGTCGACCTGGCGGCTTTTACGGGCGCGCCCGCCGTGGAGCCCGACCGTAACGCGGTGCTCGCCAGCGACCCACAGTATATCATGTATACGTCGGGAACGACCGGTCCGTCGAAAGGCGTCGTCAGCCCGCATTCGCAGGCGCATGGTGTCGGCCGCTCGCTGGCGCAGAATTTCGGTTATCGCCCTGACGATGTCCTCTACACCTGCCTGCCGCTATTCCACGGCAATGCCCTTTGGTATTCGGCCTACGCGGCGTTTTGGGCGGACTGCGCGCTTGCGGTGTCGCCGCGCTTTTCAGCCAGCAGTTTCTGGGACGAGATCAGGGCGGCCGGCGCTACCCAGTTCAATTCGCTCGGCGCGATGACCAACATCCTGTTGCGGGCGCCGGCCTCGCCGCGCGATCGCGAGCATCGCGTGCGCCAGGCGATGATAGTGCCGCTGTCGCGCGAGTCCTACCGTGAGGTATCCGAGCGCTTCGGCGTTCAGGTGACGTCGCTCTATGCGATGACCGAGACCTTCGCTGTGACCATGTTCACGCCGGAGGATTCCGAAGCGAAAGGGGCTTCCGCCGGCAAGCCGCGGGGTCTCGCCGAAGTTCAGATCGTCAGCGAAGAGGACGATCCGCTGCCGATCGGCGAGGTCGGCGAGATCTGCGTCCGGCCTAGTGAGCGGGGCATCATCATGTCCGGCTATTACATGATGCCGGAAGCGACCGTGCGCGACACGCGCGATTTATGGCTGCATACCGGCGATCGCGGCCGGCTCGATCAGGACGGCTACCTTTATTTCGTCGACCGCAAGAAGGAGGCTATCCGCCGGCGTGGAGAAAATATTTCGGCCTATGAGGTCGAGATGTTGATCGCCAGGCATCCGTGCGTGCTGGAAGTCGCCGCGGTGCCGGTGGCCTCCGAGCTGAGTGAGGACGAGGTGATGGTCTACGTCGTGTGCCGCGAGGGTCACCGGGTGAGCGAAGAAGAGCTGGTGCGCTTTGCCAATCAGAACATGGCGCATTTCATGGTGCCGCGCTTCGTCCATTTCATCGAGGCATTGCCCAAGACCGCAAGCGAGAAAATCGAGAAATACAAGCTCAAGACCTGGGCCGAGCAAAACCGCGCGACAATTTGGGACCGCGAGGCGGTGGGGCTGAAGCTCGAGCGGTGATGAACGGAAATGAAAATATCAATAACACAACAAAGGGAGGAGACAGTCATGCAGCAGAGAACGGGAACAAGGTTATTGCCGCGGCGCGCGATCCTCGCTGCGGGCGCAGCGATCGTGATGGCGGCGCTGCCGGCAAAAGCGCAAGAGCCCATCAAGGTGGGCATGAGCGGACCTTTTTCAGGCGGGCTGTCGCTGCTCGGCCAGAGCGTGCGCGACGGCGTCGAAGTGGCCTTCGCCGAAATCAACGACCAGGGCGGAGTCGGCGGGCGCAAGCTGCAATTCATTGCCGAAGACGATGGCTATGAGCCGATGCGCACCATTGCTTCCGCCCGCAAGCTCGTGGAGCAGGATAAGGTCGTCTCGCTTCTTGCCGTCACCGGGACAGCGCCATCGGCTGCATTGCTGCCCTTCGTGACCGAGAGCAAAACCCCGATGCTCTTCCCCTACGCTTTCTCCCATTCGCTGACGACGCCCGTGAAGCGGGACGTCTTCACCACGCTGCCGGAAGTGCGGGTCCAGATGCTGGTGCTCGCCAACTATATCCTCAAGGATCTCAAGCAAACCAAGGTTGCCGCGATCTATCAGAACGACGATTTCGGCCAGGATGCCGTCGCCGGTCTCGATGAGCGATTCGGCCGCGACAAGATGCCGTTGGTCAAGCTGCCCTTCGACCGCGGAACGACCAATTTCAGCGGGGTGGTCGCGCAGGCAAAGGCAGCGGGCGTCGAGCACGTTGTTTTCCTCGGTATCCCGAAAGACGCCGCGCTGGTCATGCGCGAGGCCAATAATCTCGGCTGGAAGCCGCAGTTCAGCGGCCATAATGCGCTTGGCGATCCCCAGACCTTCCAGCTTGCCGGGCCGCTCGCAGAAGGCGCCATCGCCATCGCGGTGATGGAACCGCTCGATTCCGACAAGCCCGCCGTCAAAGCCTTCATCGCGGCGCAACAAAAATACAAGCCCAACACCAAGCCCACCACTTACAGCATGCACGGATATCAGGCGGGCAAGATCTATGCTGAAGTGCTCAAGCGCTCCGGCGGAAAGACCGACGAGGCGTCGATTGTAAGCGCACTGGAGAGCTTGAAAGCCTTCGATACCGGCCTGATGGCGCCGCTTACGTTCTCGCCAGATCAGCACGCCGGTTCGCTCTCCGGCGCGATCATGAAGGCCGAGGGCGGCAAGTGGAAAATCATCTCCGGTTGGCTCGCTGCGAACTGAAGCCGGGTACCCCGATGCGCGCGGTCGTCGCCGAGAGAACCGGTCCCCCAACAGTCCTGCGCGTCGCCGATGTGGCGGCCCGCGAGCCTGGGCCGCGCGAGATCAGGATCGCGGTGGCTGCCTGTGGGGTTTGCTTTCACGATGTCGTGGTGCGCAACGGCACGTTCCGCCGCGGCGTCGCCATGCCGGTTATCCTCGGTCATGAGGTTGCCGGCCACATCGAAAAGCTGGGCTCGGAGGTCCGCGGGTTTCACTGCGGCGATCTCGTCGCCACCACGATCCATAGCCATGTCTGCGGCCATTGCCGCGATTGCCGCGGCGGTCACGAGACGTCTTGTCCGGAGCGAATATTTCTCGGCGATGCCGGGCTCAATGGCGGTTATGCCGAACTCGTCTGCGTCAATGCAGATGCCGCGCTCAAAGTGCCGGCCAGTGTCTCTCCGGAGGAGGCTTCCATCGTGGCCTGCACGATCGGGACCGAGCTTAACGCGGTGCGCGACGTCGGCCGCGTACGGCTCGGCGAACGCGTGTTGGTGACTGGCGCCGGTGGAGGGCTTGGTCTGCACGGCGTGCAGCTGTCGCGCCTGGCGGGCGCTTTTACCATCGCGGTAACGACGACGTCGGCCAAGGCGGCGCGTATCCGCGAGGCCGGCGCGGACGACGTGATCGTCATCGAGCGTGGCGAAGATTTCTCAGGCGAAGTCCGTCGCCTGACGGATGGTCGAGGCGTCGATACCGTCATCGACAACGTCGGAAGTCCGGTGTTCGAGGCCGTACGCCGCAGCGTGGCTGACGGCGGGCGGATCGTTTTGGTGGGTCAGCTCACCGGCGAATTCCTCACGATCAATCCCGCCCAATTGTTCTTGCGCAATATATCGATCCTGAGCGCCAAAGGCGTCTCGCGCTCGCAACTCGCCGATGCGCTTGACCTTGTCGCACGACGACGCGTCAAGGCCGCGGTCGAGGGCGTCTATCCGCTGGACGGCGCTGCCGAAGCCCACAGGCTCGTCGAAGCCGGCCTGTCGACGGGTCGGCTCGTGCTCAAGCCAGCCTGACAAACCTGAATGCCTTGATGACCTGGAAGGACCACCCTATGTCCGCAGCCGATGACGTTAAGACAGGATCCGGCGAAGCCATCACGCTCACCTGGCCGCAGCCCGATATCGCGCTGGTGACCATGGTCCGCGAGCGCGAGATGAATACGCTCAGTCTCGAACTGCTCGATGAGCTGGGCCAGGCGCTGACGGCCAGTGTCGCCGGTGGGGCGCGCGCGCTCATCATCACGGGGACGGGCCGGGCTTTTTGCGCAGGTGCGCATCTGCATTACTTTACGCAAGCCGATCCTCGCATCGGCGCGGGTAGCTTCGCGCTCCGCGATAACTACCTTCAGCGGATCGCCACCGTCTTTGATCGCATCGAGACTTTGCCGATACCGGCGATCGCTGCGATCAACGGCTTTGCGTTGGGCGGCGGCTGCGAAATGTCGGTCGCCTGCGATTTCAGATTGATGGCCGATCACACCAGGATTGGAGTGCCCGAAGTGCGGATCGGAGCACTCGCCGGCGCCGGAGGCGTTCAAAAGCTTCATCGCCTTGTGGGTCGCGGCAAGGCGCTTGAATGGATTTTGCTCGGCAGCCACGTCTCGGCCGCGGAAGCGCTGGCCCATGGTCTTGTAACCAGCATCCATTCCGCTAATGCCCTGATGCCGGCGGCGATAGAACTGGCGAGCCGTTTCAGGTTGCTCGGCCCGCGCGCGGTCGCGCAGTCGAAGTTGGCGGTGCGCATGTGCGGCGATGCCGATCTGGCTACGGCCAGAAACATTGGACTTGAAGCGCTCGCCATGCTGATCGATGGTCCCGAATGGCAGGAGGGCATGAACGCTTTCATGGACAAGCGCGAGCCACGCTTCCCGCCGCTGGTGCCACAGCAGGGCGATGGAGGTCAACCTCAGCATGACGAACCCAAGGGCGGCAAAGGCCGCTGAGCCCATCCGACCGAGCAGGACTTCAGATGAACGAAATGACGCCACGACCGAACGGAGCTTTGGCGAACCATGGCCGGCACTCGCCGTTCTTCACCGAAGAGCACGAGATGCTTCGTGACCAGGTCCGCCGCTTCGTCGAAGAAGAGATCAAGCCACATGGCGATGCTTGGGAACAGCAAGGCTTCGTGCCGCGCGAAGTGCTGCGACGCATGGGCTCGCTGGGCTTTTTCGGGATCCGTTATCCCGAGGCCTATGGCGGATCCGGCATGGACACGCTCGGAAGCGTTGTGCTCGCAGAAGAACTGGGACGATCGACCTATTCAGGCGTCGCGATCACGGCACTGGTTCACACCGACATGGCTTCGGTGCACGTGTTCCATGCCGGGACCGAGGCGCAAAAATCCCGCTGGATGGGCAAGATCATCGCCGGCGAAGCAATCTGCGCGGTCGCGGTGACCGAGCCGGACGCGGGTTCGGACGTGAAGGGTATTCGCACCACGGCGCGCAAGACCGAAGCCGGCTATGTTCTCAACGGCGCCAAGATGTTCATCACCAATGGTGTCCATGCCGATCTCTATTGCGTTGCCGCGAAGAGCGGGGACATCGGCGGCGGCAGCAAAGCGGTCACGATGTTTCTCGTCGAAAAAGGAACGCCCGGATTCCGCGTGAGCCGCGCGCTCGACAAACACGGTTGGCGCTCATCCGATACGGCGGAACTGCTGTTCGAGGATTGCCTGGTACCTCATGACGCGGTGCTCGGAGAAGAGGGCCGCGGCTTCTACGCAATCATGCGAAATTTTCAGAACGAGCGGACCGTGATCGGCGCCATGGCGATGGGAGAGGCGCAGGCCGCGCTGGATCTCACCGTCGCCTATCTCAAGACGCGTAAGGCCTTCGGCGCGCCGCTATGGGACAAGCAGGCAATCCGGCAGCGCATCGCGATGCGCGCGGCCGAAGTGGAGGCCGGCCGCCAGCTCGTCTATTCCGCCGCCTGGCGCGACGCGCAGGGTCACGACGTGACCCGCGAGGTCTCGATGGTGAAGGCTTATTGCGGCGAACTGGTCAACTCCGTGATGTACGATTGCGTGCAGTTTCATGGCGGGATGGGTTTCATGCGCGAGAGCACCATCGAGCGAATGGCGCGGGACGCCCGCGTCCAGGCCATCGGCGGCGGCGCCACGGAGGTCATGCTTGAGGAAGTTGCCAAGCGGCTTTGAGGACATGACCATGGATGCCGCGAACCGCTTGCGGATATCGCTCGACGATAAATATACCGCCGACCAGGGCCGTATTTACCTGACTGGCGTGCAGGCTCTGGTCCGTCTGCCGATGGTTCAAAGGCGCGCCGATCGGGCGGCGGGCCTGAATACCTCGGGCTTTGTGTCGGGCTCTCGCGGTTCGCCGCTTGGGACCTACGATCGGGAACTATGGGCAGCGAAGCAGCACCTTGATCGGGAAAACATTGTCTTTCAGCCTGGTCTGAACGAGGATTTGGCCGCGACCAGCGTATGGGGAAGCCAGCAGGTCGGATTGTCGCCGGGGGCAACCTGCGACGGTGTGTTTGCCGTCTGGTACGCCAAAAGTCCCGGCGTCGATCGCTCGGGCGACGTCCTCAAACATGCCAATGCGGCGGGCACCGCACCGCTCGGCGGAGTCCTCGCGATTGCCGGTGACGACCACGCCTGCAAGTCCGCAAGCCTGCCGTCGCAGTCGGACTATGCATTTCTCGACGCGTCGATTCCCGTGCTGCATCCAGCCGACATCGCCGAGGTTCTGCGTTTCGGCATGATCGGTTGGGCGATGTCGCGCGCCAGCGGACTTTGGGTCGGCATGAAGGCACTGGCCGACACCATGGATTCGTCCGCGGCGGTTGACCTCGCAAGCGTGACACCGCAGATCATCAGACCCAAGGATGGGCCGACCGACGTAATGATAAGATGGCCCGACAGCCCGCTGGAACAGGAGCGCCGCCTGTTCGACGTCCGCCTTCCGGCCGCAATCACCTTTGGCCGTGCCAACGGCTTGAACCGCGTCGTATCGGATCCAGGCGTCGGCCGCCGGCGATTGATGATCCTGGCCATCGGCAAGTCGCGCCTCGATGTCGTTCAGGCGCTGGCGATGCTGGGCATCGGTCGCGAGACCATGGATGAATTTGGAATTGGATTCTGTGCGATCGGCATGCCATGGCCGCTCGACCCGGACTTTATTCGCGATCACTGCGCTGGCGCGGCTGAAGTTCTGGTGATCGAGGAGAAGCGGCCGCTGGTCGAGGACCAGGTGGCCCGTATTCTCTTTACGATCGACGCAAGCCGGAGGCCGATGTTGGCGGGCAAGGTCGACGAGCGCGGTAAAGCGCTGCTGTCGCCGCGCGCCGCCTTTACCGCCGATCATCTGGCCGGGGTGATCGGAGAGCGGCTGGCAGGGTTGGGGTTGGCCGATAAAATAACGCCGCGCCTCGCCGCGCTCGCCAGTATGGCGCGAGAGACAGAACCTGCTCTCGCCACGCGGCTGCCCTATTTCTGCTCGGGATGCCCCCATAACCGCTCGACGGTCGTGCCCGATGGCAGCCGGGCGCTTGCGGGAATCGGTTGCCACTACATGGCGCAGTGGATGGACCGGGCCACAACGACGTTCACCCAGATGGGCGGCGAAGGCGCAAGCTGGATCGGGCAGGCGCCGTTCACCAGCACCAAGCACGTCTTCGTCAATCTCGGTGACGGCACCTACGCCCACTCCGGACTGCTCGCGATTCGGGCGGCCATCGCGGCCGGCGTCACGATAACCTACAAGATCCTTTACAATGACGCCGTGGCCATGACCGGCGGCCAGACCGCGGAAGGCGGGTTCAGCGTCGCACAGATCGCGCGTCAGCTTGCCGCCGAAGGCGTCGGCCAGATTCGTATCGTCGCCGAGGATCCCGGGCGCCATCGTGGCGAGGACATGCCGCCGGGCGTGTCGATCGACCCGCGCGACCGGCTTGAATCGGTGCAACGCGCGTTGCGCGAGACGAAAGGCGTCTCGGTCCTGATCTATGATCAGGTGTGTGCCGCGGAAAAGCGCCGTCGCCGCAAACGCGGTCAATTGGCCGATGCCGGCAAGCGCATCGTCATCAATGCGGCGGTCTGTGAAGGGTGCGGCGATTGCGGCCGGCAGTCGAACTGCCTGTCCATCGTTCCGCTCGAAACCGAATTCGGTCGCAAGCGATCGGTCGATCAGACAACCTGCAATCAGGATGCGACGTGCGTCGAAGGTTTCTGCCCGAGTTTTGTTACGGTCGAGGGCGGCATTGCCAGGAAACCGGCAGCCGATGGCGCGCAGCCTCCGCTGGTCGATGCGCCGGCGCTGGATCTCGCGCGTTCGGCCCATCTGGTGGTGGGCGGGATCGGCGGTACGGGTATCGTCACGATCGGGGCGATCCTCGGTATGGCGGCGCATCTGGATGGCCGGGGCGTATCGGTGATGGATCAGATTGGTCTTGCCCAGAAGGGCGGCGAGGTCACCACCCATATCCGCATTGCGGCGAGCCCCGACGCGCTCGGTCCGGTACGTTTCGCTCCGCGCGAAGCCGATACGCTGATTGGCTGCGATCTCGCCGTCGCGTCAAGCCCGGAAGTGCTCTCGCTGCTGGCTGAAGGCGCGGTCGCGATCGTCAATGATCATGTCGTGATGACCGGTGAGTTCACCTCTCAACCGGATCTCGTGTTTCCCGGCGCCCTGATGAAACGCCGGATCGAAAACTGTTCCGACACGACATTCGCAGATCTCTCGCAGCTCGCAACCCGCCTGCTGGGAGATGCGGTCGGCGCCAACATGATGGCGCTCGGCATGGCCTGGCAGAAGGGACGTGTCCCGGTGACCGAAGAGTCCATCCTGCGCGCGATCGAATTGAACGGTGTCGCGATTGCGATGAACAAAGGGGCTTTTGCCTGGGGACGCGCGATCGGCAACGATCCTGACGCGATCGTTGCGCGAATGCCGCCTCGCGCCGCGATTGCAACGACCCTTGAAGGTATCGTTGAAATTCGTGCGGCCGAACTCACCCGCTACCAGAACGAGGGGTTGGCGCGACGTTTCCGGGCGCTGGTCGCAAAGACGGCGGATGCTGAAAATAGCGCTCTTCCAGGCTCGACGGAGCTTGCCGAAACTGTTGCTCGTGCTTTTTACAAGCTGCTTGCCTACAAGGACGAGTATGAGGTAGCGCGGCTCCATGTGGAAACCGGTTTTCTTGCCCGGCTCGCCGGGGAGTTCGATGGCGGCACGGTCGCCTTCCATTTGGCGCCGCCGCTGCTTGCAAGACGCGATCCTGTCACCGGCCATCCGCGAAAGATGCGCTTGGGGCGTTGGGTCATCCCGGTTTTCAGGCTTCTTGCCCGGCTAAAATTCCTGCGCGGAACCTGGGCAGACCCGTTCGGACACACTGCCGAACGGAAACTGGAACGGCGAATGGTGGACGAGTACGAGACACTGCTCCTATCGCGGGTTATTCCCGACCTCACCGCGGAGAATCACGCGCTGGCAGTCGAAATCGCCCGCCTGCCCCTCTCGATCAGAGGCTTCGGTCATGTGAAGGCAGCCGCCGAAAGGGATGCCTCAACTCGCCTGACAAACTTCCTAAGTCGATGGACGGGCGACGGGCGTGTAGCTGTAGCCCGCGTTGACGCATCAGGCGTTCTTTAACAGGCGCCCGAAAAATCTTCGGCGTCGCGCGTCAGGACCGTGGAAGCGACAATACGGCCGCCGACCATGACTTGCCGTCGCAGGGCGCCGCCGGCGACGAGATTCTCAACGGACGCAGCGTCGGCGATCAGAAGATCGGCTTGAGCCCCTTCGCGGATACCCCAGTCCGATCCGAGCCCCATCAGACCGGCAGGCACGGTGCTCACCATGTCGAACGCCTTGCGCAGATCGTTGAGGCCGAGTTGTCCGGCAAGCACCGTCCAACGCGCGATCTCAAGCAGATCCCCCGATCCGGTCGGGACGAACGGATCCTGGATGTTGTCCGATGCGGCGGCGACCGCGACGCCGGCGTCCATCAGCTCCTTCACCCGTGTCAGTCCACGCGGGGCAAGCCGCGGGGCATCGCGGCCCTGCAGAAACAGATTGGCGGCGGGCAGGGTGACCACGCCGATGCCTGCATCCCGAAGTGAGTCGATGATGCGCGCAGCTTCGCCGGGTGGCAGCGCGCTCAAGGCGGAACTATGGCTGGCAACCACCCGCCCGCTCATCCCATAGGCGCGCGTCATTGCAACGAGGCCGTCGAACAGGACCCGCGCCTCGTCGAGGTGTTCGTCAATATGCATGTCGAGCGGCAGACCGCTCCGGTCGGCCGTCTCGAACAGCAGCTTCATGAACTCGGTCGGGCGGTCCGAAAACGCCGGAACGCCTCCAATGACATCGACGCCGAGCGACACGGCACCGCGCAGCCACTCCCTGCTTTCGGCGAACATCGAGGTAGCGCCCGACGTGACATGCGCGACGAGCTGGATCCGCATGAGATCGGCCGATCGTTCACGGACGGCGACCATCGCTTCGATACCGCGCAACTCCGATTGCGGATCGATATTGGTGTGGCTGCGGATCGCAACCGTGCCGTGAGCACCGCAGGTCTCGATCGTTCGCAGCGCACGCTCGATGATCTGGTCTTGCGTGATGCTGGGAGCCAGGACTTGATAGGCTTTGGAGGCACCGGAAAGCGTGCCGGATGGATTGGAGACGAGCGCGCGCGTCCGGGATTTGTCGAGGTGCTGGTGCATGTCGATCAGTCCCGGCACCACGAGCTGTCCGCCGAGTTCCCGGATTTCTGCGCCATCCGTGACCGGCAGGGCCGCGCCGATCGCTTCGATCCGGCCGCTGATGCCGATTTTGATGTCCATGGGTTCAGCGCTGTTGGCGCCAAAACGCAGGACGCGCCCGCCACGGAGGATCAAATCACGGCGCATGTACGGTCTCTTTCACTCAGGAGTTTTTGGGGAACACCCCAGTGTTCCAGGCCTTGCTCGTCAAGCCGTATCGGTCAACCGGCGGCGACAGCTTCATCCGGTTCATTGTCTCTGCCGCGTTCGGTCAAGGATTTGATCAACGACGCCTTCACGCCTGCGACGTGCTCGCGCATCAGCATCTCCGCCCGCCACGGTTCTCGGGCGATGATGGCCTCATAAATCCGCTGATGGTCGTCGTGACGGCGGCGAAGGTCGCGATGTTCGAAAGCAACGATGTTGCGGCTCGACGATATCGGTACGTGGTGGCAAATCCGGATCATTTCGGCGAGCATGCGGTTGCGGGCGGCTGCGAGCAGGGTATCGTGGAAATCGCCATTGATGTCGCGATAGAGCGTGAGGTCGCCGGGTTCGAACGAGCCGCGGTCGAGCAATCTGTCGCCGGCCGAAAGACTGCGCACAATCACGGCGTTCTCTTCCGTGCTGAGGCCGCGCTCTGCGGCGAAGCGGGCTGCGAGGCCTTCCAGCGCGGCGCGGATATCGTAGGCATCGACGATCGCGTTGAGCGGAAACTCGCGTACCGTGAAACCGCGGTTGGGCGCGTAATCCAAAAGCCCTTCACCTGCCAGCGCCTGCAGCGCGGCGCGGACCGGCGTGCGCGACACGGCGAGCGTCTTGCTGAGCCTGACTTCGTTGAGCCGCTCGCCCGCGCCGATCGAGCCGCCGAGAATGGCCTCCCGGATCTGGTCCATCACCGAGAGCGCGCGATTGCCCGCGCGCAATTCGATTACAGGCTGTGAGAGGGCGGATGGATCGGACATCAGAATAGATCTCGCGACGATAAGTGAATACACTTGTACTACGGCCGGTCTCAAGTCCATCGCGTTAACCGGGACATATCCATACCATTATTGCCTAAATTGTCCGGCCTAATATCTAGGCGTGCACGGAAATGATATGCAAAGTCGAAAGTGTATGTAATTTCGTTTGACTCGCCCGTTCGTTCCGGCGGACCATGCGGCTCCGCGCCAGCCCCAGATCGAATAACTGCTCAGAATTCCCACCCGACCAAAGAGTACCCTCCATGACCGGCCCTTTACTTCCGCGCGACCGCTGCGACTATTCCGCCATCGTTGACCGTCCGGCGATGAAACTACCGGACGGCGCGCGCATCGTGATCTGGACCATCGTCAATCTGGAAGTCTGGGACATCGGCAAGCCGATGGCCCGTCAGGTGCTTCCGGCGCCCACGGGCGTTCCGCTGCTGCCCGACGTGCCGAACTGGAGCTGGCACGAATACGGCATGCGCGTTGGGGTGTGGCGGTTTTTCGATCTCTACAAGAAACTCGGCATTGCGCCGACACTTTCCATCAATGCGCGCGTCTGCGAGGACTATCCGCGTGTTGCGCAGCAGGCGAGGGATGCCGGGTGGGAATTCATGGGCCATGCCTATGAGCAGGGGCCCATCCACAAGGAGCCGGACCAGAAGGCAATGATCGAGCGCGCGATGGGCGTAATCGAGAAATTTACCGGCAAGCGCCCGGTGGGCTGGCTCGGACCCGGCTTGACGCAAACGCTCGAGACCCCCGAATATCTCGCCGAAGCCGGCGTCAAATATATCGGCGATTGGGTCTATGACGATGAGCCGACGACGATCCGCACCGCCAAGGGGCCGTTGGTGACGCTGCCTTACACCGTCGAACTGAACGACATCCCGATGATGCTGGTGCAGCATCACGAGAGCGACCACATGTTGAAGCGAGCCATCGACAGCTTCGACCGGCTCTATGAGGAAAGCAAAGTTCGGCCGAAAATTCTTTCGCTTGCGGTCCATCCCTACATTAGCGGCCAGCCCTTCCGCATCAAATATCTGGAAGCGATCTACGACTACATCCGCAAGTTCGACGGCGTCCTGCACCGGAACGGGGAACAGATCCTCAATTGGTACAACGGACAAATGGCCGGGCAGGCGAGGTCGAAGACGTGAACATCTCGGCGCAGCGCGTCTTGCCCGCCATAGAGGCGACCGAGTTGCCGCTCGAAGGCGGTGGCAGGTTTCCAGTGCGCCGGGTTTATTGCGTCGGCCGCAATTACGTCGATCATATCCGTGAGATGAAGGAAGCCGACGAACGTGATCCGCCGTTCTTCTTCCAGAAGCCGCGAGACGCTGTGGTTCCCGATGGCGCGCAGGTGCCGTATCCGCCTTTCACCACCGACTTCCAATTCGAGGTGGAATTGGTGGTCGCGGTTGGCCTCGCCGGCCGCAACATTCCGGTCGGGCGGGCGCTGGATCATGTCTGGGGCTA
>JAQGKJ010000307.1 GCA_028290165.1 Bradyrhizobium sp.
ATCAAGATCGAGCTTGCGCCGTATGGCGACCGATCGAGATTTCAGGGCCTCAAACCGCGCGCGCCCGAATACAAAAATACCTCGCAGAGCACGTATTTCTTCCAGCAAAATCATTCCAAGAAGAGTCTCGCGCTGGATTTCAAGCATCCGAAGAGCCGCGAGTTGCTGAAAAAGCTTGCGGCCAAATGCGATGTCCTGGTCGAGAATTTTACTCCGGGCGTGATGAGCCGGGCAGGTCTCGGATATGAGGACCTCAAGAAGATCAACCCGAAACTGATCATGTGCTCGATCTCTTTCGCCGGACAGACGGGCCCGCTGAGCGACAAGCCCGGATATGATTACATCGCGCAGGCGCTGGCGGGCATTACCGGCGTGATCGGCGAACCCGAAGGCAGGCCGGCACAGGTGCCGGTCGCCATCGGCGATGCATCGACTGGTGTGGCAGCGGCGATGGCGGTTGGGTTTGCCTTGCTGCATCGCGAGCGGACGGGTGAGGGACAATGGATCGAGGCCACCCTTATCGACACCTACTTCCACATGCATGAGGCGAATGTCCCAAAGGTCGCCATTCGCGGCGATTCATTCGTTCCCAGGCGCGAAGGCTCGCTGCATCCGAACGGCGGCCCGGTCGGAGTGTTCGATTGCGGCCGGGACGAGTTTCTCGTGATCTGCGCGCTCGCCCATCAGTGGCCGCAGATGGTCAAGGCGCTCGGCATGCCGGAGCTCGAGAAGGATCCCCGTTTTGCCTCGGCGCGGGCCAGAAGCGACAACAATCAACTTGTCGCCGACATCGTGGAGAAGTGGCTGCAATCCTTTGCTTCGCGGGATGCGGCAATCGCTGCGCTGGAAAAGGAACGGATCCCCTGCGCGCCGGTGCTCACGTTGAACGCTGCCATGGCTCAGCCCCATCTCGTCGAACGCGGAACCGTTCGACAGGTCAAGGACGCCCAAATCGGTCCGTTCGCGATCCCGGGAAATCCCGTTCGATTTTCAGCGTGGGCGGATCAGACCGAATTGAAGGCGGACCTGTTGGGCGAGCACAATGAAGAGATCCTCGGGCAACTCGGTCTGTCCGGCGAAGAGATCGCCGAGCTCTATTCCGAAAAGGTCATCGTTCAGGATCCGCAGCTGAAATCCCGCGTGGCGGCGCGGCAATCGAAGGCTTCCTGACTACGGCTTCAAACCCAATCATGCGTGGTCAAGGCCGTTGCGGCCGCCTCCAGGGCTGCGGCCTTTTCGGCTGGTGGGACCGCGTCTTCGAGGTCCAGGAACACGGCGTCAGCGACCGAAGCTGCCGCATTTTGCACGAGCCGGGGGCGATGCGCCGGTACGGCAAGATAGGTTCGGGTCAAGCGCGGTGATGTCATGACCGGAGGTATAGCCGGTTCCGGCGCGAAAGCGGAGTATCGAATCAACGACGTTCCCGGCACTTACTCCGCGGCGACCGTGGCGCGTCCGCTCGCCTCGTCGCGGCCGAGCACCAGCACGATTCCCATGGCAATGAGGCCGAGGGCTGCCAGCAACAGCAGTCCGCCAGCGTAGCTGCCGGTATGATCCTTGATCCACCCCATCGCAAACGGCCCGGCGAATCCCGCGAGATTGCCGATCGAATTGATCACGGCGATGCCGCACGCGGCTGCAGCGCCGGACAGGAAGGCCGTGGGCAGCGTCCAGAATATCGGCAGGCAGGCGAAGATGCCGAAGCCGGCCACGCAAAGCGCGATCATCTTCAGTGTGGGATCATCGAGCGCCGTGGAGACGGCGATCCCGGCCGCCGCAACGAACAGCGGGAAGGCGGTATGGAAGCGCCGTTCGGCGACGCGATCCGAGCGCCGCCCCCACCACACCATGCCGACCACTCCGACCGCATACGGCGTGGCGGAAACGAGCGTCGTGAGAAACGTGTTGAGACCGAAGGTCTTGACGATCTGCGGCAGAAAGAAGCTTAAGCCATAATTTGTAGCCACCGCGCCGAAATACACCAGGCTCAGCCCGATCACCCGCGGGTTCACCAGCGCCTCCGCCACCGAGTAATCACGCACCGCCTGACGCTGGCGTTGCTCGAGCGTCAATCGTTCCGCGAGCCAGCTGCGCTCGTCGATGGCGAGCCACGCGGCATCGGCCGGCCGATCGGTGAGATAGAAAAATACCACGCCAGCGAGGATGATCGCGGGCACGGCCTCGATGATGAACAGCCATTGCCAGCCCGCGAGCCCGAAGCCACCGTGCAAATAGAGCAGCGCGCCGGAGATCGGCGCACCGATCACGGTGGAGAGGGGAATGGCGGCCATGAAATAGCCGACAATGCGCGCCCGGTACTCCGCCGGGAACCACAATGTCAGGTAAAAAATGATGCCGGGAAAGAAGCCCGCCTCGGCCACGCCGAGCAGCACACGAACAAGATAAAAAGTGTTCTCGTTGCTGAGCCCGATGACACGGGCGATCGCGGGGATGAATGCCATGGTGCCCGACAGGATTCCCCAGCTCAGCATGATACGGGCAATCCATTTGCGGGCGCCGAACCGTTCGAGCAGCAGGTTGGACGGCACCTCGAAGATGAAATAGGCGATGAAGAAGATGCCGGCGCCGAAGCCGAACGCGGTCTGCGACAGGCCGAGGTCCTGGTTCATCGTGAGCGCGGCAAAGCCCACATTGACGCGGTCGAGATAGGCGACGAAGTAACAGACGATGAGGAAGGGTACGAGACGTTTGGAGACTTTCGCGATCGTGCGGATTTCTACTTCATACATTGACGGGGGCCTGACAGGTTTTGCGAACAGTCGACATGGAGCGGCGTTGGGCTACGCCGCTCCTCAGCTCACCATCGCGCCATCGACATAATATGGCGGAGTATTCCGGGGATGCCGGCATGGTGATGGCGGCGAACATGCGTTCGCGCGGGCGACGGCTGATAGGAGGCGTTCGGCTGATTGGAATATCCCGGCTGATGGGACGATCCTGCGAGGGCCGGTCCGATCGCCTCGAATTGCGCTTTCTGCTCGTCGTTCAGCTTTCCATAGAAGTCGTCCAATGCGGCTCGCACCGTCTTGACCGCCTGCAGCATGGTCTCGAGCCGGTTGGCGATTGCCTCAAGCCGTGCCGGTGGTGTGATCGGGTCTGTGGCCGGGCAGGAGGCCTTGAGCATGTCCGC
>JAQGKJ010000318.1 GCA_028290165.1 Bradyrhizobium sp.
TCGTCGCCTCCAACACCTCGTCGATCTCGATTACGCGGCTGGCCGCCTCCACCGACCGGCCCGAGCGCTTCATCGGCATTCACTTCATGAATCCGGTGCCGCTGATGGAACTGGTCGTACTGATCCGCGGCATCGCCACCGACGATGCGACCTTCGACGCCGCCAGGGAAGTTGTCACTCGGCTCGGCAAGCAGGTCGCGGTGTCCGAGGATTATCCGGCCTTCATCGTCAACCGCATCCTGCAGCCGATGATCAACGAGGCGATCTATACGCTGTATGAGGGCGTCGGAAACGTCGAGGCGATCGACGCCGCGATGAAGCTTGGCGCGCATCATCCGATGGGGCCGCTGGAACTTGCCGATTTCATTGGTCTGGACACCTGTCTGTCGATCATGCAGGTGCTGCATGAAGGTCTTGCCGACTCAAAATACCGGCCGTGCCCGCTGCTGGTAAAATACGTCGAGGCCGGCTGGCTCGGCCGCAAGACCCAGCGCGGTTTCTACGACTATCGCGGCGACAAGCCGGTCCCGACGCGGTAAGGCGCTCGTCATTGCCGCGCCCTCCCGCCCAAAATCTCCAGCATTCGTTAACCACCTGCCGGTAGCGTGTTCGCGGACGGAGGGTGGCGTATGGATACGATGAGCATGGTCAGCAGCATGCTTGCCGCACAGGCAGGCAACACGCAGATGCAGGTCGCCGCGACCATCATGAAATCCAATGCCGATGCGGAGAAATCCGCGGTCCTGACGCTGTTGGGGGCGGGCAGCCCATCGCTCGCCAATGTCGGCGCCGGTATCGGCGGCAACCTCAACATCGCGGCCTAGAACCCTGCGGTCGCCGGCTTCACCGCCGCCGAGATCAGCTTGACCGCGTCGTCGCTGTCCCATTCGGCGGGGCCGGCAATGGTGGCGATCTCGCAGCCCTGGCCATCGACCAGCACCGAGGTCGGCATCCCAAGCGCCCGGCCTATGGCTTTAAGATCCTGGAAAACCTTGGCTTTCTGGTCGGTAAAATAGCCGAGCCGGGTCAGATTGGCCTCTTTCAGGAAGCTTTTCGGCTTTTCGGGATCGCGGGTATCGATATTGACGGCGACCACCTCGAAGTCAGGACCGCCCAGTTTGGTCTGCAGGCCATCGAGCGCCGGCATCTCCTTGCGGCAGGGCACGCACCAGGTGGCCCACAGATTCACCAGCACCGTGCGCCCGCGCCACTCGGAGAGCTTTCTGGACTTGCCGTCGGCGTCCTCGAAGGCGAGGTCGGGCAGCCGCAACGGGCTTGTGGCCATGGTCAGCGCGGCCACTTCGCCATGCGCCAGCGGTGCCAGCTTGAGCGCCAGGTCGACCGCCCCGCGGCAGGCCGGATCGCCGGCCGCGCTGCGCTTTAGGCCGCCAATCCCGTAGACTCCGGCAAATCCGATCACCGCCCCGATCAGGACCGCCCCGATGGTGACGGGTAGCCGGCGCGCGGCGGCCGGGAGAGGCGAGGGCAGTTCAGGCATATCGTTTGTCATCCTGTATCAGATACGGCTATGCAGAGCCGGTATAACAGTCGGGTTTCGCCGGGTGCGCCGCAAAAGCGTTCCGTACGCGGGTTTGGCGATCAATGGCAGGTGATGAGTAACAAGTCATGAGCAACAAGATGTGGGGCGGCCGGTTCACCGAGCGCCCCGATGCGATCATGGAGGAAATCAACGTCTCCATCGACGTCGATCGTCACCTCTATGCCCAGGACATCGCCGCGTCCAAGGCCCACGCGGCGATGCTCGCCGCGCAAGGCATTATTGGCAAAAACGATGCGAAAAATATCGCAAGCGGTCTAGACACGATTTTGTCAGAAATCGACGCGGGATCGTTCGATTTCAAACGCGCGCTCGAGGACATTCACATGAACGTCGAGGGCAGGCTCGGCGAGTTGATCGGGCCGTCGGCGGGAAGGCTGCACACCGCCCGTTCGCGCAACGATCAGGTGGCGACCGATTTCCGGCTTTACTTGCGCGATGCCATCGACGAGCTGGATGCGGCGCTGGCCGCGTTCCAGCAGGCGCTGGCTGAGCGGGCGCTGGAACATGCGGCGACCGTGATGCCTGGCTTTACCCATCTGCAGACCGCGCAGCCGGTGACGTTCGGGCATCATCTGCTCGCTTATGTCGAGATGGCGGCGCGCGACCGCGGCCGCTTTGCCGATGCGCGCAAGCGTCTCAATGAGTCACCGCTCGGCGCCGCGGCGCTCGCCGGAACTTCTTTTCCAATTGATCGCGACGCGACGGCAAAGGCGCTCGGCTTCGACCGGCCGATGGCTAATTCGCTCGACGCGGTGTCGGACCGCGACTTCGTGCTCGAAACGCTGTCGGCGGCGGCGATCGCTTCCGTGCACCTGTCGCGTTTCGCCGAAGAAATCGTGATCTGGACCTCGCCGCTGGTCGGGCTGGTGCGACTATCCGACAAGTTTACCACCGGCTCCTCGATCATGCCGCAGAAGCGCAACCCAGATGCGGCCGAACTGGTCCGCGCCAAGACCGGCAGGGTGATCGGCGCGTTGACGGCGCTATTGATCGTGATGAAGGGCCTGCCGCTCGCCTATCAAAAGGACATGCAGGAAGACAAAGAGGGCGCGATGGAGGCGCTCAGTGCGCTGTCACTTGCCGTCCGCGCGATGACCGGAATGGTCGCCGACCTCGTGCCGGACGAGGCGCGGATGAAGACAGCTGCCGGTGAGGGTTATGCCACCGCAACCGATCTCGCCGACTGGCTGGTGCGAACGCTGAAAATGCCCTTCCGCGACGCCCATCACGTCACCGGACGCATCGTCGCCAAGGCGTCGAAAGCGGGCGTGCTGTTGCATGAACTGCCGTTGAAGGACATGCAGGCGATCGAGCCGAAGATCACGGCGGAGGCGCTCGGCGTGCTCTCGGTGGAAGCCTCGGTGAAAAGCCGGACCAGTTATGGCGGGACCGCGCCGAAGAACGTGCTGGCGCAGGCGAAGGCCTGGCTCAGGCGGCTGGAAAAAGAGCGAAAATTAGGCTGAGACTGCGAATTTCGCTGCAATTTCATGATTATCCGGCTCTCGCCAGAACAGGGCAATCTTTGTATGGTGCGGCCCGCATTGGGGATTTTGTCGTGATCAGCAATAACAGCCCGACGATTTCGGGATGGGCCATGATCCTTTTGAGCGCGGCCGTGCTCGCGCTCGGGGGCTGCGGACGCAAGGGCGCGCTCGACCTGCCGCCGAATGCACAGGCGCAGGCGGACACCGCTGCCGCCACCGATACCGAGGCCGAGCAGGCCAGCAAGCCGAGCGTGTTCAATCCGTATTACGGGACCGACGCGCCGCCTTCCGCGCCTAAAGGCCGCAAGAAAGCCTTCATCCTCGACCCGCTGCTGAACGACTGAGCCCGCCATGAATCACTTCGAGTATCGCAACGGCGTGCTGCACGCCGAGGCGGTGAATCTATCTGATCTGGCGGATGCGGTCGGCACGCCGTTCTATTGCTATTCGACCGCGACGCTGGAGCGCCATTACCGGGTATTCAGCGACGCGTTCGCCGGCGAGGACGCGCTGCTCTGTTACGCCATGAAGGCGAACTCCAATCAATCGGTGCTGCGCACGCTTGCCAGGCTCGGTGCCGGCGCGGATGTGGTTTCCGGTGGCGAGTTGAAGCGCGCGCTGGCGGCCGGCATTCCGCCCGGGAAGATACTGTTCTCCGGCGTCGGCAAAACTGAACCCGAGCTGCGCGCGGCGCTTGATGCGGACATTCTCTGCATCAACGTCGAATCCGAACCGGAACTTGAATTGCTCTCGCGGCTCGCCGGCGAGACCGGGCGGATTGCGCGGATTTCGGTCCGGGTCAATCCCGATGTTGATTCCGGTGGCCACGCGAAAATCTCGACCGGAAAGTCCGAGAACAAGTTCGGCGTGCCGCTCGCGCGTGCGCGTGCGGTCTATGCCCGGGCCGCAAAGCTGCCGGGGATCAAGGTCACCGGCGTCGACATGCATATCGGCAGCCAGATCACCGATCTGGTGCCGCTCGAAGCCGCCTTCAGGCTGTTGGCCGAATTCGTGCAGGTGCTGCGCGCCGACGGCCATACCATCTCGCATGTCGATTTCGGCGGCGGGCTCGGCATTCCCTATTACATGGATCGCGCAGCGCCGCCGGAGCCTGCCGCCTATGCCGCGATGGTCAAGCGGGTCACGCACAATCTCGGCTGCAGGCTGATGTTCGAGCCGGGCCGGTTGATCGTCGGCAATGCCGGCATCCTGGTCACACGCGTGATCTATCTCAAGCATGGCGATGCCAAGAATTTTGTCATCATCGACGCGGCAATGAATGATTTGATCCGGCCGACGCTGTATGAGGCGCACCACGACATCCTGCCGATCCGGCAGGCGATGGGCGGCGCGCCTACGATCACAGCCGACGTGGTCGGTCCGGTGTGCGAGAGCGGCGATTATCTCGCGCTGGGGCGGACCATGCCCGAGCCCAAACCCGGCGATCTGCTGGCGATCATGACCGCCGGCGCCTACGGCGCGGTGCAGTCCGGCACCTACAACACCCGCGCACTGGTGCCGGAAGTGCTGGTCAAGGACGACCAATATGCCGTGGTGCGGCCGAGGGTCGAGGTCGATGATCTGATCGCGATGGACAAGCAGGCGTCGTGGCTGTGAGCCGGCTTTTTTTCGCTCCGGCATCGCCTAACCAAACACTGGACACTCAACTCACGCTAGCGACATGCCAAGTTCACGGTTCACCGTCAGGTCATACTGTTTCGGCCGTTATCACCGCACTCGTCTTTTGTGACGCGTCATAGACTTTAACCTGAAGCATCGGGTAGCTAGTTTTGAGTTCCCGCGCTTCTCTTTCGGCGGCTTCTTTTGTATCAAACACCGCCTTCATCTGACCGTCGACCTCTATGCCGAAACCCTCTCTGATGGTGACATCAGCGCGCATGATATTTCTGGGTTTTGACTCCTCGGGCATCACCGTCATGGGTTTTCTCATCACGGACCTCACTGTTGTTATGTTCCGACCGCCGCCGTTGTTGAAGGGCACTGGCTGCAAACCAAGCGTGGTCATTTTCACCACGAACTCCTTGGCCGCGCGAAGGTTGCAACATCGGACCGTCGGCGACCATCAGATTCTCGGTATGCTGGATTATCTCGACGGCTGCAATTCAGCGTACCATTATCGCTTGCAAAGAATGCGTGATTAACAAGGTCAGGTATCGGAGTTTTCCGCCTGGCTCACGAGGTGAACTGAGGTCACGCCCAGGGAAGCGCGCAAATGAGCGATGGAGCCGCTTCCGAGGCCTCGAATGGTCAGTAATTGCTCATCAGACTTCTCGCGGATTTCCCCGACTGTTTTGAGACCCTCGGCGCACAGGGCCTCGCGCATTCTGGCTGCGAGCCGAAGCATTTCAATTGGGGTGTCGTCGGGCAGTTGCGGTGTTGGCGTCACTAACTTGCCGCCGGTTGGACCGGCTGCCTCTCGAGCGAGTCGCTCTGACCTCAATCGTTCGCGGTTATCATGGAAAGCCGTCTGGGTCCTGTCGTGTTCGGCCATGGCCTCCCGCGCATCGAGATCTCGAAACGCCTTCCGTTCCGCTTGAGACGAACCCGAGCTGGATTTTTTCTGATCGCTCATTGCCTTTCACCTTTGGCATTGCCCGGAACTTCGGCCAGCAACTTGAAATCGCCTTTTGCGCTATTATGTAAAACACAGTCGATGTGGATTCGTTCGGCTGGCCCTCTGGGTTTCCGATTCAGTGCCAGGCCAAACCTCCCGCGCCCCCGAAATTTGATCGCTGCCCTTACCACAGCGTGCCCGTCGGCGGTGTCGCCACACGACAATTCCTCGAATGAACGTCGCACGGCTTTGCCGGAGCGGCATACGGATCAATATGAAACAGATTTCGGAACTTAAGCCGGTAACGGCACAGCCACGCCCAAACGCGAAAGCTATGGCCGGCGCAACCCCACGACGATCGCAACTCGCTCGCAGGAATGAATCATCCGGGTTCCCCCGCTTCCGGGCGGGAAACGGTCAGAGCGCAGAGAGAAACTATGAACGCTATCTGGTTCTGGCCCGCGCCGAAACTTTGAAGGGAGACCGGGTCGCGGCGGAGAATTATTTCCAGCACGCCGAGCACTACCTTCGGTCGATGGCGAAGGATGCGAACTAGAAGCAGAAGCCATGTTGCTTCATCCCAAAGCCTGGCTTTGCCAAAGGTTCACAAAGGAACAAACGATGCGCAATAGATTGCCGACCCGACGGGAACTCAACAAAGGTCCGCAAACGGTATTTTTTCAAATCGCGAACGGTAACGCGCGCCAGTCTTGCAGCGTGAAGACGAAGTTTACAACGGAGCAACAAGCGTCGCGTTATCTCCGCCAAAACTGGAACAAGATCGAGAAGATGGCTCGCGATTGTTTGGCGAATGGAACTATCAAGGACCGGCAAATCAAGCTTGTGATGCTTTGAAGCAGAGAAAGCATGTCATGCGTTAGGTTATGGTCGGCGGCAAGGCAGGGCTGGGACCATTCATGCCGAAAGGATGGACCGCAGATCAGCTGCGCACCACGCCGCAAGCGCGGAGCGCTGCGCAGCATCGGGCACTTCACTTCGCGGCGTGAGCGCCCTTTCCTCCCACCACCACGCCCGCCGCTTGTTCAATCGGCTTGATCGCGGAGGTAAAATCCGACTCCGCGCCCATTTCGCGGATCACCACTTCCCAGAGCCGTCCGACCGCTTCGGCAACTTCCATCGACAGTCCCAAGGCTTTCGCTTCCTCGAGATAGAGCCGCACGTCCTTGACCATCAGTCCGGTGGCAAAACCGAAATCGAAGCTGCGCGGCAGGATCG
>JAQGKJ010000324.1 GCA_028290165.1 Bradyrhizobium sp.
CGCTCGGATCTGACGCTCGACGTGATCGCGCGGTTGTCGGCGCATCCGCGTATAAAATATATCAAGGACGCCTCCACCA
The DNA here is from genome assembly GCA_028290165.1 of Bradyrhizobium sp. The sequence continues at coordinate 80 of JAQGKJ010000324.1, forward strand.
ATACCGGGCGATTGTTGTCGATCATGAACCGCTGCGGCGACGCCATCCAGGTGTTCTCCGCATCCGCGCATATCCCGGCCGCGGTGATGCTGATCGGCGGGGTCGGGTGGATGGCGGGGCCGGCCTGCGTCGTCCCGCGCCAGAGCGTTGAGCTCTACAACCTCTGCAAGGCCAGGCGCTGGGACGAGGCGCTGGCGCTGCAACGGAAGTTGTGGCGCATCAACGAAGCCTTCGCACGCTACAATCTGGCGGCCTGCATCAAGGCCGGCCTCGTAATCCAGGGCTATGACGTCGGCGATCCCATAGCACCCCAGGCGGCACTCACGCCGGACGAGCGCCGGGCGGTCGAGGTGGTGCTGCGGGAGATCGGGTGATTGGCGAACAGCGTCAGTACAGAGCCTCGTCATGCCCGGGCTTGTCCCGGGCATCCACGCCTTTAACCTTCAAATCAAGAAAGGCGTGGATGGCCGGGACATAGGCGGGCGGAAGCGACGCCGTCCTTCGAACGGCTATGCCCGGCCATGACGAATCTTAGGTGCTGCCAAGCTTGGCCCGCACCTTGCCTATCGGCTAGAACCAAACCAATCCTACAAAAGACTCGAAGGACAAACTGATGAACATTCTTCCCGGCAATTTGCGTTTCGGGGCGGGCCAGCCCGTCAAGCGTCTTGAAGACCAGCGGCTGCTCACCGGGAAGGGACAGTTTATCGACGACAAGCCCGAAGACGGCGCGCTGTGGCTGCATGTGCTGCGCTCGCCGCACGCGCACGCGAAAATCGTGTCGGTCGACACCAAGGCCGCGGCCGGGATGCCGGGCGCGACAGCGGTCTATACCGGCGCCGATCTGATTGCCGATGACGTCGGCACCATCCCGACGCTGTTGGTGTTCATGCGGCCGGACGGCAAGCCGATGACGGTGCCGCCGCGGCGTCTGCTGGCCCACGAGATCGTGCGATTTGCCGGCGAGCCGGTCGCAGCCGTTGTGGCGACATCGCGGGTCGCCGCACAGACCGCGGCGGAAGCGATCTCGGTTGAGTACGAGGTGTTGCCATCGGTGGTCGATCCCATGGAAGCGACAAAACCCGGCGCGCCCGCGGTGTGGGCGGAAGCGCCCGACAATATTGTCGCTGCCATGAGCTATGGCGATGCGGCCGCGGTCGAAGCCGCGTTCGCAAATGCTGCTCATAAAGTTTCGCTTGATCTGGTGAGCCAGCGGCTGGTGCCGTCCGCGATGGAGCCGCGTTCGACGATCGCCGAGGTCGACAAGAAATCCGGGCGGCTGATCCTGCACACGCAGTCGCAGACCCCGGGCTCGACCCGCGGCCTGCTTGCCGAGGCCGTGCTGAAGCGGCCGAAGGAAAGCGTCCGCGTGCTGGTCGGCGATATCGGCGGCGGTTTTGGGCAGAAGACCAGCCTCTATCCGGAAGACGGCCTGGTAGCCTACGCCGCGACAAAACTGAACCGCAAGGTGCGTTGGCGCGGCGACCGCACCGACGAGTTCGTCGGCGGCACCCATGGCCGCGATCTCAAGTCGACCGGCGAATTCGCGCTCGACGCCAAGGGCCGCGTGCTGGCCTATCGGGTGCGCTCGGTCGGCGGTACCGGCGCCTATATCAGCGGGGCGGGCACCATCATCCCGCTGGTGCTCGGTCCGTTTGTGCAGAGCGGGGTGTATGATCTTCCGCTGGTGCATTACGAGATCAAGGCGGTCATGACCAACACCGCCCCGGTCGGCGCCTATCGTGGCGCCGGGCGGCCGGAGGGCGTGTTCGTCGTGGAGCGGCTGATGGACGCGGCAGCGCGTCAAATTGGCATGGACCCGCGCGCCATCCGCAAAGTGAATTACATCAAGCCCGCGCAACTGCCCTACACCAACGCCGTCGGCCAGGTCTATGACTCGGGCGCGTTCGCGCACATGCTGGAGCGCGCCTCGAAACTCGCGGACTGGGACGGCTTTGCCGCGCGCAAGAAGGCCGCGAAGAAGAAGGGCCTGTTCTACGGCCGCGGCCTGACCAGCTACATCGAATGGACCGGCGGCCGCGCGCATACCGAAAAGGTCAGCCTGCATGCGACCGCCGAGGGTCGCATCATCCTGCATTCCGGCACGCAGGCGATGGGGCAGGGGTTGCAGACGACATACACGCAGATGGTGTCGCAATCGCTCGGCATCCCCATGGACAGGATCGATATCGTGCAGGGCGACACGGATTTGGCCACCGGCTTCGGCAGCGTCGGCTCGCGTTCGCTGTTCGTCGGCGGCACGGCGGCGGTGGTATCCGCCAACGACCTGATCGCGAAAGCGCGCGAAAAGGCCTCGCAGATGCTGGAAGCTTCCGCCGAGGACATCGAATATCGCAACGGCATGCTGACGGTGGTTGGCACCGACAAGCGGGTCGGCCTGTTCGAGGTCGCCAAGGCCGAGAAGGGCGCGCGGCTGAGCGTCGACAGCGAAGGCGAGGTCGACGGGCCGAGCTGGCCGAACGGTACGCATATTTGCGAGGTCGAGATCGACCCCGAGACCGGCATCACGCGCGTGGTGCGCTACACCACGGTCGACGACGTCGGCGTCGCCGTCAATCCGATGCTGGTGACGGGACAGGTTCATGGCGGCGTCGCGCAGGGCATCGGACAGGCGCTCTATGAAGGCGTGTCCTACGACAGCGAGGGGCAATTGCTGACCGCGAGCTATCAGGATTACTGCCTGCCGCGCGCCGACGATATTCCGCCAATCGAAGTGACGCTCGACGGCTCCGCGCCCTGCCGCACCAATCCGCTGGGTGCCAAGGGCTGCGGCGAATCCGGTGCGATCGGCGGTCCGCCCTGCATCACCAACGGCGTGATGGATGCATTGAGCGAACTCGGAATCAAGACGCTTCATACGCCGCTGACGCCGATGAAGGTCTGGCAGGCGATCCGGGACGCGAAGGCGGCGGGGGTGTAGGAGCATAAACACGCTCGTCATGCCCGGGCTTGTCCCGGGCATCCACGTCTTAACGGTGCAACACCAAGAAAGACGTGGATGGCCGGGCATAGGCGAGCGGAAGCGACGCCGTCCTTCGGACGGCTATGCCCGGCCATGACGGAGAGTTATTCACGTTCATTCGCCGAAAATAGACACGGAAGAAAGCCTTCGCCTGCTTACCCGGCGCCATCGTTCTGATACCTTGCGCAGCGACTCAACCGGAGAGCATTCGATGCGCAGATTTTGGACCGTGCTGGCGACGCTGGCGACGTTGAGCCTGACCAATTGCGGCTACAACACGATCCAGACCAATGACGAGCAGGTCAAGGCGAGCTGGTCGGAAGTGGTCAACCAGTACCAGCGCC
>JAQGKJ010000350.1 GCA_028290165.1 Bradyrhizobium sp.
CACAGCTACATCATTTACGCACCCTTGCTGCATGGCGCGACTTCGATCATGTACGAGGGCAAGCCGATCGGCACGCCCGACGCCGGCGCGTTCTGGCGGGTGATCTCCGAACACAAGGCGGTTGGCTTCTTCACCGCGCCGACCGCATTCCGCGCCATCCGCAAAGAAGACCCCGACGGCAAGTTCATCCGAAAATACGACCTGACAAAATTCCGCACGCTGTTTCTCGCCGGCGAACGCGCCGATCCGCCGACGGTGGAATGGGCGGAAGCGCAGTTGAAGGTGCCGGTGATCGACCACTGGTGGCAGACCGAAACCGGCTGGTGCATCGCAGGCAATCCGGTGGGCTTGGGCATGCTGCCGGTGAAGCACGGCTCGGCGACGGTGCCGATGCCGGGCTATCAGGTCGACGTGGTCGACGAAGCTACCAAGCCACTGCCCGCAGGCACCATGGGCTCGATCGTCATCAAACTGCCGATGCCGCCGGGCTGCCTGCCGACGCTGTGGGAGCAGGACGAGCGCTGCAAGGAAGCGTACTTCAATGAGTTTCCCGGCTACTACAAAACCTCCGACGCCGGCTACAAGGACGAGGACGGCTACGTCTACGTGATGGGCCGCACCGACGACATCATCAACGTCGCCGGCCACCGGCTCTCCACCGGCGGCATGGAAGAGATTTTGGCCTCCCATCCCGACGTCGCCGAATGCGCGGTGCTCGGCATCAAGGACGCGATCAAGGGCGAGGTGCCCTGCGGCTTCCTGGTGCTGAAGGCCGGCGTGACGACAAGCCACGCCGAGATCGAAAAAGAGATCGTGGCGCTGGTGCGCGACAAGCTCGGTCCGGTCGCGGCGTTCAAGCTCGCGATCACGGTTGCCCGGCTGCCGAAGACGCGTTCTGGCAAAATCCTGCGCGGCACCATCAAGAAGATTGCCGACGGCGACCCCTGGACGATGCCCGCCACCATCGAGGATCCCAAGGTGCTCGACGAAATCGGCGCCGCGGTGAAGGGGCGGGTGTGAGGCGCGCTACGCCCTTTTCCGTCATGCCCGGGCTTGACCCGGGCATCCACCATTCTTCAAGGAACGCCTTTATTTCGATGGATTGCCGGATCAAGCCCGGCAATGACGAAACGGAACATTGACGGGAAGTTCGAATGCAGTTCAGGCCTCCGAAACTCGGCATCGCCCTATTGCTCGTCGCACCGCTGCTCGCGGGCTGCCTTGAGCGGGGGCAGCCGACCATGGTCAATGCAGCTGGCGATGACGACGATGCGTTCTGCCGTGCCAACAATGTTGTGGTAGGCTCCCCGGAATATGTTGCGTGCCGGAAAGATCGCGACGTCCAGCGCAGCAACGCCAACGCGCGCGCCGACCGCCGCCAGCGCGATCTCGGCGAATACATGCTGAACCATCCGGACCACCCTTAAACACCAGGGGGCTTTTCATGAACGAAGATGTTTTCAACACCAGCCTGCGCCGGTTCCTGAAAAAGGTCGGCATTACGTCGCAGCGCGAAATCGAGAAAGCGGTGCGCGACGCGGTCGCAGCCGGCCGCCTCAAGGGCCACGAGAAACTGCCGGCCAAGATGGTTTTGACCGTTGGCGGCGTCACCCTCTCGCACGAAGTCACCGACGAGATCGAATTGGGCTAGTCGCGCGCGGCGCGATCCCTCTTCCCTTCCCCCACAAGGGGAGAAGGGAAGAGGGCGCCACTTTCTTTCTCATCCTCAGGGACCGTCGGCAGCCGACACAGGCGGCTTTCGGTACTTTCCACCAATTTTACCATGCGAAAGTATTGGAACTTCGGGGATTTCCGAGCGTTTATCTCAGTTACATCGATTGGATTTAGCCGGCCGCGAGGGATTTAGTGGAGCATAAAGAACGGTTCGAGGCCTCGCAATCAGACGAAGGCCGCTACCGCATGTTGGTCGATGCGGTGACTGATTATGCCATCTATATGCTTGATCCCGACGGGACCATTATCAGCTGGAATCCGGGGGCAAGGCGCTTCAAGGGCTACGAAGAAGCCGAGATCATCGGCGAGAATTTTTCACGATTTTATACGGATGAAGACCGGAAATCAGGGCTGCCGCAGCGCGCACTGCAAACCGCCCTGCGCGAAGGCAAGTTCGAGAGCGAAGGATGGCGCGTTCGCAAGGACGGCACGAAGTTCTGGGCCTACGTCGTCATTGACCCGATCCGGGATAGCAGCGGCAAGCTTGTCGGCTTCGCCAAGATCACGCGCGATCTCACGGAGCGTATGCAGGCAGAGGCCGAGCTGCGCGAGAGCCAGCAACAATTCCGCCTGCTGATACAGGGCGTCACGGATTACGCGATCTATATGCTGAGCCCCGATGGAAAAGTTGCAAGCTGGAACCCGGGAGCGCAGCGGATCAAGGGCTACGCGCCCGAAGAAATCATCGGCCAGCACTTCTCGCGCTTTTATACCGAAGAAGACAGGAGAACAGGCCTGCCGCAAAAGGCTCTCGAAATTGCGGCGCGCGAGGGCCGCTTCGAGAAGGAAGGCTTGCGCGTCCGCAAGGACGGAGCGAAATTTTTTGCCAACGTCGTTATCGATCCGATCCGCGATCCGAACGGAACCCTTATTGGCTTTGCCAAGGTCACGCGCGACATCACGGAGCGCGTGAATACAGCGCGCGCGCTGGATGAAACACGCGAAGTGCTTGTCCAGTCGCAGAAGATGGAAGCCATCGGGCATCTTACCGGGGGTGTCGCGCATGATTTCAACAATCTGCTCATGGCCATCCAGGGCAGCCTCGAGCTTTTGCAAAGACGGCTTCCGAAGGACGATCCCAAGGTCGCGCGGCTGCTCGATAACGCGCTTCAAGGCGCGCAGCGCGGCACGGCGTTGACGCAGCGGATGCTGGCATTCGCGCGCCGTCAGGAACTCAAACTCGTCGCGTTCGATGTGCCGGACCTCGTGCGGGGAATGACCAACCTTTTGCAAAGTTCCCTGGGGTCATCGGTCCAGATCGAAACGCATTTCCCCCTGAAGCTTCCCAAAATTCATGCCGATCCCAACCAGCTGGAGCTTGCGATCCTCAACCTTGCGATGAACGCGCGTGATGCCATGCCCAAGGGAGGTTCTATTGTTATCGGCGCACGGGAGCGGACGGTAGGCAATGAACCGGACTTGAAGTCCGGATATTACCTTTGCGTCAGTGTGACCGATACCGGCATGGGCATGGATGAAGAAACGCTCAGGCGTGCGATGGAGCCCTTCTTCACGACCAAGGGCGTCGGCAAGGGCACGGGCCTTGGGCTTCCGATGGTCCATGGCATGGCCGAGCAATCGGGCGGAAAACTGATTCTCAAGAGCAAGCTTGGTGATGGGACAACGGCTGAACTCTATTTGCCGATCGCGCGGCCGGATGCAGCTTCCGCGCCGGAAGAGGCTGCGCCGAGAGCGGCTGCCTCCTTACACAGGAAGCTTGTCATCCTGACCGTGGATGACGATCCGCTTGTTGCGCTGAACACATCGGCCCTGCTCGAAGAGCTTGGCCATAAGGTTTATAGTGCATCGTCCGGGATGCGGGCGCTTGAAATACTTTGCCGCGAAGAAAGTATCGATCTCCTCATCACCGATCAGGTAATGCCAGGCATGACCGGCGCGGAACTCGCCAGCAAAATTCGTGCGGAGAAACCGGAGCTTCCGGTCATTCTTGCCACCGGCTACGCAGAACTGCCTCTGGGAGAAGCTGAAGGTATACCGCGGCTCGCAAAGCCCTTCAGACAGCAGGACCTTGTTGAGGCGATCGCCGATGCAGTTGCAGGCTAACGGACGGGCGGAAAGCGTCTCGCACGAAGTAAGCTGCGAGATCGAATTGAGTTATGAAGAGACGAGGCGCTATCTTTTTCCCCTCTGTGGGAGAGGGTGTCTGCGATGCGAAGCATCGCAGACGGGTGAGGGGTCTCTCTCCGCGGACGCAGACCCCCTCATCCGTCGCGGACTGCGCATAGCCGATGCAAAGCATCGGCGTCCTATCAAAGAACGGCGGCCAAAGGCCGCCTATGGCCACCTTCTCCCACAAGGGGAGACGGAAGTAGAGGGCGCGCCACATCTCTTCACAAAAGACAACACCCCCTAGGTAACGCCGAAGGGACGCAAGGTCGGCCAATCGTGATCAGAGGGCGCGAGACGCATCGTAGGCGGCGCTTGTATCGCGTGGTAAAGCTCGTCATGGGGTGAGAATGGCCATGAAACGAACGTTCTGTGCCGCTGCGCTCGCCCTCGGTTTGTTCGCCGTGGCGGCGACGGCGCAGGACATGATGCGCCACGTCGACCTGTCGTCGCCCGACATGGCCTCGGCGGAGATGACGCGCGCGGAGGTCGAGGCCGCGGTTGCGGCGGGGACCGCAGCCACGCCTGCCGATTTCACCGGCAAGAAATTATCCAACCTCGACCTGTCTGGGCTCGACCTGTCCGGCGCGATCTTTCGCGCGGCGCGGATTAACAAGACCAAGTTTGCCGGCGCGAAACTCGATCGTGCGGTTCTGGACCAGGCGTGGCTGCTCGAAGCGGATTTCACGGCCGCAAGCCTGAAAGGTGCGAATCTATTCGCCGCCCAGATGCTTCGGGCGCGGCTCGACGGCGCCGACCTTTCGCAGGCGCGCGTTGCGGCCGATCTCACTGGCGCGAGCCTGGTCGGGGCCTCGATCGCCGGCGCGAACTTGGGCGCCGACATGCGCAACCAGTCGATGGGGCTCATGCGCGCGGTGCTGAAATCCGCCAATCTCGAACGGCTAAACGCGCGCGGCGCCGACCTGTCCCGCGTCGATCTTGAATTTGCTTCGCTGAAGGGCGCCGACCTGACTGGCGCTTCCCTCAGGGGTGCCCAACTTGGCGGCGCCGACCTGACCGGCGTCACCATCATCGGCACCGATTTCGACGGAGCTGATCTCGCTTCGGCGAAGTTAGTCGCACCGATCGGCCTCGACCAGGCCAAGAATTTCGACAAGGCGAAAAATCGCGACCGTCTGATACAGGAATGACGGCTCCAGGCGTTCTGCCGCCAAGGGACGATAAGCCGTCCCATCAATTTCTGATTTTCAGAAATTTCGCTTGACGGCGGGGTAAAATCAGCACTATAGCGATTGGGTCCTGCTCCTAACGAGGGGCGTTTCGCGATCGTCACGGACGTGAGGAGCGGGATGCGGTGGACGCGGGCGGCGCCTTTGACGAACGGTGCTGACGCGGACGGCGAAGTCGTGTGGTCCTGACACCGCGGCGCTGGTGTCAAGTTGGCGGAGGCAACTCCGCCGGCGACGGTGTCAACAAGCCGATCACCGGGGAGAGCACGAAGGAAACCGTTAAAACCATTGCGCGGGGAATGTCGGGTGAAACCGATGTGACCGTGGTGACGACACTCGTGTGCTTTATACTTTGCACGCGAGGCTGCGGGCGCATTGGGCGCCCGGCATTCCCTGCGCCCTCTGACGTATGAGGGCAGGATTTTTCCATCAAACCTCGCGCGAACACGCGGCGAGATCGCGAAACTGTGGCCGCAAACGATGCGCTATTTGAAAACTGAATCGGTAGCGACGCACTGCGTGCGAACGCACACCCACTACACGCGTTGATGCGACCGAACGGCCGCCTACTCCTGGTCCGGCTTCTTGCCGCCGATGGTCTTCAGCTTGGCGAACACGGCATCGACGTTGAGATCGTCGCGCTGTTTCTCGGATGGTTCGAACTCCGCCTCCTTGCGGGTGGTCTCGGAGGCCGGCAGCAGGGTCGCGCCGCCGTAAGCCGTGTCGGTCGGCTTCTCCTTGGCCGCGCGCTGCACCTCGAAGTCGAGCTCGATCTGCGAGCACAGGCCGAGCGTCACCGGGTCCATCGGGGTCAGCGTCGAGGCGTTCCAGTGGGTGCGGTCGCGGACACTGGCAATGGTGGTCTTGGTGGTGCCGACCAGGCGCATGATCTGGGCGTCCTTCAATTCGGGGTGGTTGCGCACCAGCCACAGGATCGCGCTCGGACGCTCGTGGCGGCGCGACACCGGGGTATAGCGCGGGCCCTTCTTCTTGGACTGCGGCGGCAGCGCCACCTTGCTCTCGCCGAGTTTCAGGCGGTAGTTCGGGTCCTTTTCGCCCCTTTCGATCTCGTCGCGGGAAAGCTGGCCGGTCGAAATCGGGTCCATGCCCTTGATGCCCTGGGCGGCGTCGCCGTCGGCGATGGCGCGCACCTCGAGCGGGTGCATTTTCGTGAAATCGGCGACCTGATCGAAGGTCAGCGCGGTATTGTCAACCAGCCATACGGCAGTCGCTTTTGGCATCAGCGGTGCGTTGCTCATGGCAAATCTCCTTTGCGCTTCGCCCACCTGTTTTGGAGGCGAAGCCGTGGTCATCAGCGATGACGGGAATTACGCCCTATATAAGCCGTCCGGGGCTAACCGCGCAATGGCCTGCTAAACGGCCTTGACAGCGCCCGAAAGCAGTCCCAAGTCCTTATCCGAATTGACCGTTCCCTGCCCGCCGGCGAGGGGTGATTCGGTCCGAGATCGCTCCATGCAGGCCAAACCACCCCTGAAAATAGTGCTTTGCTCGCCCCGCGGCTTCTGTGCCGGCGTGGTACGGGCGATCGACACCGTGGAGCGGGCGCTCACGATCTATGGCGCCCCGGTCTATGTCCGCCACGAGATCGTCCATAACCGCTATGTGGTGGACAGCCTGAAGACCAAGGGCGCGATTTTCGTCGAGGAACTGGCTGAAATCCCCGACAATACCAATGCCCCGGTGGTATTTTCCGCCCATGGGGTGCCGAAATCGGTACCCGCCGACGCCCGTGCCCGCAATTTCTTTTCGCTGGATGCAACCTGCCCGCTGGTGACAAAAGTGCACCGGGAGGCCGCGATCCATTTCAAGCGCGGCCGCGAAATCCTCCTGATCGGGCATTCCCATCATCCGGAAGTGGTGGGAACGCTCGGGCAATTGCCGCCGGGGGCGGTGTCGCTGATCGAGACCGCCCATGATGCCGCGACCTTCACCCCGAAGGACCCCAACAACCTCGCCTTCGTGACGCAGACCACGCTGTCGATCGACGACACCGCCGAGATCGTCGCGATGCTGAAGGAGCGGTTTCCCAACATCTCCGGCCCGCACAAGGAAGACATCTGCTACGCCACCACCAACCGCCAGCTCGCGGTCAAGAAGGTGGCGCCGGTGGTCGACGCCCTGATCGTGGTCGGCGCGCCGAACTCGTCGAATTCGCAGCGCCTGCGCGAAGTCGCCGAGCGCGAGGGCTGCCCGATCGCGGTGCTGGCGCAGCGCGCCAGCGATCTCGACTGGTCGAGATTCCATGGCATCAGGAGCCTCGGCATCA
>JAQGKJ010000407.1 GCA_028290165.1 Bradyrhizobium sp.
CCAGCCATGAAGCGGGCGATCGCTCTCGCACCTCGGTGGAAAGCGTGTGGTTGAGCGCGGCGCGCTCGTCGGGGGTCAGCCAGCTCGCGGTCTCCGGCCGATCGGCGAGCCAGCGCAGCGTCAATAGCCCCAGGGGAATACAAGGCAGGCTGACACCGATGAACAACCATTGCCATCCGGCCAGACCCCAGATGCCCTCCATCTGCAGAAGCGCGCCGCAAATCGGGCCGCCGACCAGCGAGGATACGGGAATCCCGATCAGGAACCACGCCAGCATCCGCGTGCGGAATTGGACCGGGAACCAAGCGGCAAGAAAGAAGGTTACGCCGGGAAAGAACCCGGCCTCCGTGATACCAAGCAGAAGCCGCAGCGCATAAAAGCTATTCGGCCCGACCACGAAGACCATCGCCGTCGATACGATCCCCCAGCTGATCATGATGCGGGCGAGCCAGCGTCGCGCCCCGAACCGGTAAAGCAACAGATTGCTGGGTATTTCGAACGACGAATAGCCAAGGAAGAAAATGCCGGCGGCGAGACCGAACTGGCTGGCCGACAGGCCGAGCTGCTTGTTCATGGTCAAGGCTGCGAAGCCGAGACTGGTTCGATCGAGATAATTGAACAGATAGGCAATCGTCAGCAGCGGCACGAAGCGCAGTGCGGCTTTCCGGACGGCGCTTTGCAGCACGGCCTCCGAATCGGACCATTTTGAAACACCGAGATTGTCTGGGACGCTCTGCGTTGCGAGTGTCATCGGCTACTTCCCTCCCCCGTTATGATTTTTTGTTTCAAACTATGCCCATCGAACAGAACGATGGCAACCGCCCTGCTGAGGTTCACTGTTTTGGGGGATACCGCGCCGCACCGTAGCGTTCACTGCACGCCAAGCCGCTTGAGCAACATTTCTGTCTGTTGCGACAATTCTCGGGCATCTCCGTGGTGCACGACCTGCCCCGTCTCCAGGATGTAGACGCGATCGGCGACCGCGAGAGCGCTGTAGAGATTTTGTTCGACCAACAGGATCGATAGTCCCTCGCGCTTGAGGTCGAGGATGATCTCCTCGAGATGCTGCACCATGACAGGCGCAAGGCCTTCCGATGGCTCGTCCATCAGGATCAGCTGAGGATCGATCATCAGCGCGCGGCCGACCGCGAGCATGCCGCGTTCGCCGCCAGACAACTGGGCTCCACGATGATGCCGGCGCTCCGCAAGCCGGGGAAAAATCTGGAAGACACGATCGACGGTCCAGCCGTCGCTGGCGCGCGCGCTCTTGAGCATGGTCAGATGTTCGATCACGGTAAGGGACGCGAACAGCCGCCGGCCCTGCGGCACAATCGCGATCTTGCGATCGGCGATGTGGTGCGGCCGCAATCCCAGCAAGCTCTCGCCGCGCCACGTGATCGATCCCGAGCGCACCTGCGGCGGCGTCAGCCCCATGATCGAACGAATGAGGGTGGTCTTGCCCATGCCGTTGCGGCCGAGGAGCGCCACGATTTCACCGGGGCCGACATCCAGCGAGACGCCGCGAATGACGATCGCCTCGCCGTAGCCGCTGTGGAGGTCGCCAACCCTAAGCATGCCGGGGCTTCCCGAGATAGACTTCCTGAACCCTTGCGTTGCGGCGAATGCTTTCCGGCGGCTCCTCCACCAGAATGCGGCCTTCGAACATGCAGGTGACGAAGTCGACAATTCCGAGTGCCAGATCCATGTCGTGTTCGATCAGCACCACCGTGATGCTGCGATCGAGCGAACGAATGATTTCCGCAACCATCGAACGCTCCGACGGCGAGAGCCCGGCGGCCGGCTCGTCAAGCAGCAGCATGGTCGGCGTACCTACCAGCGAAAGCGCGATCTCAAGCTGCCGCTGCTCGCCATACGACAGCTCTTTCACCGTGACGGCGGCACGCGCCGCGAGCCGGGCGGCACCGAGCGCCATAGTGATGCGCGCCAACTCAGCTAAATCAGGGTCCGGCAAACCGAACAGCGAGAATTTTCGCGATGACAGCCCGCGAAGCGCCAGGATCATGTTGTCGTGTACGCTGAGCGTTGGAAAGAGGTTTGTGATCTGAAACGTTCGGGAGATGCCGAGCCGCGCGCGCCGATGCGGAGGCAGCTTGGTGATGTCATGACCGTCGAACTGGATCCGGCCGCCCGTCGGCGGCACCGCGCCGGCGATGGCGTTGAACAGCGTGGTCTTGCCCGCGCCGTTGGGACCGATGATGGCGCGGCGCTGACCGCGCGGCACCGTCAGGTTGATGCCGTCGACCGCGCGGAGGGCGTCGAACGCAACCACCACTTCTGTCAGCGTCAGGATCGGCTCGGACACAATCGTTTCCGGTGAAGCATTGTCCGGCAAAGCAGCAATCAGCCCTTCCGGCAATGCAGCGATTACGAGCAGGACGAAAGCCGCAAATGGCCGCGTCCTGTTGGAAATGTCAGCTCAGGCCTTCTTGATGCCCTGGAAGGTCCGGGAATAGGGTGGCTGCTTCATGTAAGTTTCCGGATCGTACTTCCAGAATTGCGACACATTGGGATATGTGGTGGTCGGCACGTTCCAGAACTTGCCGTCGGCGCGCTTGATGACTTTGCGGATGTAGACATCGTAGATCGGGTTGCCATAGGCGTCGAGCTTGACCGACTTGCCCAGCGGCGATCCGTCAAGCTCGGTCTTCAACACAGTATCGATCAACGCCTCGCGGTCCTCGACCTTGCCATCCAGTTTCTTCAACGCGGCGTCGATCCACATCATGCCGGAATACATCGAGAAACCGTAGAGCGACGGGATCTTGCCGTATTTTGCCTCGTAATCCCTGGAGAATTTCTGAGTCACCGGATTGTCGGAGCCCTCGGCGAAATGTGCGGATGCGATGATGCCTTCGCACTCTTCGCCGAGCGTCCGGATCACCGATTGATCGGTGCCGTTCATCGCAGCCAGCAGCGGGGTCTTGGCCTTCAGGCCGAAACCCGCATATTGCTGGATGAAGCGGGTGGCGTCGGCGCCGGTTTCCATCATGAAGATCGCATCGACCTTGAGGTCGGCGAGCTGACCGAGATAGGGACTGAAATCCGCAGTGTTGAGCGGGTGCCAGAATTGCTGCACGATCTCGCCGCCGCCCTCGGTGAACACCTGCGCGAGCCCGCCACACTGCTCATGACCAAAGGTGTAATCCTGGCTGATGGTGGCGATTTTCTTGTAGCCCTGCTTCAACGCCCAGTCGCCGAGCGGATGGGTGAATTCACTGGCACTGTAGCCGGCGACCCGGATCACATTCTTGATGCGCTGGCGCTGGGTCAAATCGTCTGCCGCGATGATCGGAATGAAGTACGGCGTTCCAGTGCCCTTGACGTAATTGGCCACGGCGAGGCCGGTGTTGGCGAGAAGATCGCCGATCAGCATATGGCAATTGCCTTGCTCTACCAGCCGGCGCGCCTTTTGCAGCGCGGTGTCGGGATTCGAAGCATCGTCCTCGATGACCAGTTCGACCTTGCGGCCGCCCATCTCGTTCTTCACCTGGTCGAGGTAAAACTGAACGCCCTCGACCATTTCCTTGCCACCCGAGGCGACAACGCCGGTGAGCGGTGCGAGCACGCCGATCTTGATCGGACCCGCCTGCGCCAGGGCGCGGCGCCAGGGTGCTGCGCCGACGCCCGCAGCGGTCAGCGCCGCCGTGGTGGTCTTCAGAAATCGCCTGCGGTCCATTTCAATATCCTTTCGGGAAACGCGATTATCGCTTGCGCGTCGGGATGGCGCGCAGCTTGCCTATGATGCCCTCCGGGGCGAAGATCATGATCAGGATAAATGTGATGCCGAGCACCATCTGCCAGCGCTCGGTATAGGCACTGACGACGTTCTCCAGCGAGATGATGGCGGCCGCGCCGACAAAGGCGCCGAACAGCGTGCCAACGCCGCCTGCGATCATCATCAGCACGCCCTCAACCGACTGCGCCAGCGCCACCGTCGCCGGACTGACGAAATTGTTGAACATCGCGTAAAGCGCGCCGGCTATTCCTGCAAAGAATCCGGAGACCGTAAAGCCGATGAACAAATGCAGCGGGACATTGTATCCGAGGCTTCGCATCCGGCTTTCGCTGTCGCGAATGCCGCGCAGTGTCAGCCCGAACGGCGAGCGCACGAAACGCCACATCGCATAGGCCACCACGGAGGCGCCTGCGAGCACCGCCCAGTAGAACTTGGTGTGGGTGAGAAGCAGGGCCGGACGGACGTCGCCGCGGATGCCGTTCTCGCCGCCCGTGATCTCGGTCCATCGCAGGCAGATGCCCCAAACGATCATGCCGAGCGCCAGCGTCAGCAGCAGGAAATACACGCCCGACGTACGCACCGCGAGAAGAGCGAAAATGGCCGCGATCAAGGTCGCGGCGAGAACACCGAGCGCGAAGGCCTCAATCGGCGGCAACCCGGTCTGGGCGGTGGCATACACGACGACGTAGGTGGACACGCCGAAGATCGCACCGTGGCCAAGCGAGGTACGTCCTGCAAAGCCCCCGAGAATGTCGATCGACATCGCGAGAATGCCGAAAATCAGCACTTCCGTGGCGAGCCCTATTTGGTAATTCGACAAGACCGACGGCAATGCTGCCGCGGCTGCGACAATGATCGCCGCGATCAGCGCGGCGCTGCCGGTCATGCCGGCGAAACGCGCAGTTACGGTGCCCGCTCGCATCGCCGTCATGCCGCCCGTCCGAACAACCCGAGAGGACGGAACGCCAGCAACACCGCCATCGGGCCGAAGATCACAAAATAGGCAAGCTCCGGAAACATCACTTGGCCCAGGGTGTTTAGTAGCCCGACCAGCAGGCTGCCAATGGCAACGCCGGCCAGGCTGCCGCGTCCGCCGATGATGACGACGGCAAGACTGAATACCAGTATCTCCGCGTCGGCCGACGGATACAGCGATAAAAATGCGCCACCCATCAATCCGCCAAGGCCCGCCAGCGCCGATCCAAGCAGAAAAGTGACGAGAAACACCCGGCGGATATTGACGCCGGAAGCCTCCACCATCTCGGCGTCATCGACGCCCGCACGGATCAGCGCGCCCAATCGGGTGTGGCACAGCAACAGCCACAGCACCGCGAATAAAGCCACTCCGGTAACCAGCACGAACAGTCGATAGGTCGGATAAAACACGCCGAACACGCGCAGTCCGCCGCGCAGCACTTGCGGGATCGGCACAGTGAAACTGTCACCGCCCCAGATCACGAGCGCCAAATCGTTCAACACAAAAGCGACCCCGAGCGTCAGCAGCACCTGACGTAACTCGTTGCCGCGCACGAAGCGCAACAGACCCTGTTCGAGCGCGAATCCAATCACCGCGACGGCGGCCATGGCGCCGACGCAGCCGAGCACGAAACTGCCCGTCCTGGTCGCGACATAGTAACCGATGTAGCCGCCGAACAGATATAGCGCGCCATGGGCCAGGTTGACGATGCGCAACAATCCGAAAATCAGTGTAAAGCCGCTGGCCACCACAAACAGCAGCGCAGCGAACGTCAATCCGTTGAGAAGCTGAAAGATGCTCATCCCTGAAGTGTCTGCCTACGGCGCCTTCGGCCCCGCCGAAAGGTACCAATCGAGGATCTGTTCACCGGTCATGAAAGCGACATCGGATTTGCTCCGGATGGTCTCGAAGATGCGACGGAAATATTTCAGGCGATGCGGCACGCCCATGATGTAGGGATGCACAACCAATGCCATCACGCGGGCGGAATCGGCAGCATCGTCATAAATCTGTTCGAACTGGTCGATGGCGCGGCTATAATATTCCGACGCCGGGTGATGCTGGATCAGCATCATCGCGACGTCGTTGCATTCCTGGGTATAGGGAAGGTTGACGATCGGCGTGGTGGTGGTCTTCAGCCACACCGGCTGGTCATCCAGCACCCAGTCGGCGACGTACTCGTAACCTTCCCGTTTGAGCAGGTCCGGCGTCTCCCAGGTTTCCGTGAGGCCCGGTCCGAGCCACCCGCGCGGCCGTTTTCCGGTCGCGGCTTCGATCACGTCCGCGGTCTTGCGAATGTCTTCGCGCTCGTCCTCAACCTTCTGCATGTTGCGCTGGGTAAAGCCGTGACCCATGAATTCCCAATTGCGTTGTCGTGCCGCTTCGACGATCGGCGGATAGGCCGCGAGCGCCGAACCATTGATCGCGAGCACGCCGGGGATTTTGTAATCGTCGAACACCTTGAGCATCCGCCAGAAGCCGACGCGATTGCCGTATTCATGCCACGCCCAGTTTGGAACGTCCGGTGTCGGCGAACCGCCGGCAGGTGGTGTAAGCACCGTGCGCGGCATGGTCTGCCTGGCGTCCCACTCCTCGACATTGACGATCACCCATACCGCCATGCGCGCGCCATCAGGCAATTTGAGCGGCGATCGGGTCGCGATCGGCGAATAGGAAATGCGTTCAGTGGGCAACATTGTCACATCTCGGTTGGCGTGATGGTGATGGTGAGCGAGGGCAGTCCATCGATCTGGGCGGAGATCAGATCGCCCGCCACGACGGGGCCTACGCCTGCCGGCGTGCCGGTGTAGATCAGGTCGCCGGCACCAAGCGTGACCTGCTGCGACAGTTGCGCGATGACCTCGGGTACGCTCCAGATCATCAGTCCGACGTCGCCACGTTGGCGTTCTATGCCATTCACCGACAGCGTAATGGCGCAGCCCCTGAAATGCCGTGCATCATGGGCCCGTGCGATCGGACCGCAAGGCGCCGAAGCGTCGAAGCTCTTTCCGACTTCCCACGGCAACCGCAGATCGCGGGCGTCACGCTGGCGGTCGCGCCGCGTCAGGTCGATGCCGACGGCATAGCCCCAGACATGATCGAGCGCCTGCCCGACCGGGATGTTGCGCCCGGCAAGCCCGAGCGCGACCACCAATTCCACCTCGAACTGGAAGTCCGTGGTGAACGGCGGATAGGGCACATGCGTGCTATCGGGAACCACG
>JAQGKJ010000411.1 GCA_028290165.1 Bradyrhizobium sp.
CCAAGATCGTGCAACGGCTGCCGGTCAAGATCGTGGTGACGCCAGGGCAACCTTTGGCTAAGCTCCTGCGCGTGGGCGTGTCGGTCGAGACCACCATCCATACAGGACTGGAGGATGTCGTGGACCAACAGCGCAGATCAAATGACCGCGTGACCGGGCATTGACTGGTGCGGACCTTACGTCTTGTAGCGTGTCTTTCCGGCCCGATGCTAGGGATCGGGCTAGCCGGCTGCACCGTTGGGCCGGACTTCCAGAGCCCGGAGATAAGAGAAGCACCCCGGCGGTCGGCGTCGGATGGCGGCAGCGTGACCAGCCGGACAGTCGAGGGCGCGGTCGACGTCGTCTGGTGGAAAAGCTTCCGGGACGTTCAGTTGTCGTCGCTTGTCGAAAGGCTGGTGGCCCAAAACCCGGACCTCGAGACGGCGGCGGAACGCGTGGTCCAGAGCGTGGCGCAGCGCCAGGTCGCAGTCTCCCAAGGACTGCCGCATATCGACGGTCAGTCATCAAGCACCTATGATCGACAGAGCCCGAACGGCACGCTCTCTTTGCTCACCCCTGCACCCGGCGCGTCGTTGGAATACGCCCTGTTTCGAGATGGCTTGACGTCGTCATGGCAGCTGGACCTGTTCGGTCGCGTTCGGCGGGCTGTGGAGGCAGCCGACGCCAACACCTTGGCGGCCGTGGAGAACCGGCACGGCGTTGCGCTCGCGGCGGTCGCCGAACTGGCGCAAAGCTACATGCAATTGCGCGGAACACAGAACCGTCTTGGGATCGCGAAACGCAATCTCCGCCTTGCCGAAGAGAACGTCGAGCTTGCGAATACGCGTTTCCGCAACGGGGTGGCCACGACGCTCGACCTGGCGCAAGCCCGGGCGCAACAGGCCACCATCGCCGCAACCCTGCCGCCGTTGCGTACCCAAGAGGCCGAGTTCATCAACGCCATCGGACTGCTGCTGGGCGATACCCCCCGCGCGCTCGAGGCCGAGTTGCACCGCTCTCAGTTGCTGCCGCGCGTACCGCGCAAGGTTCCGGTCGGCCTGCCTGGAACGCTGGTACGCCGTCGGCCGGACTTGCGCGAGGCTGAGGCGAAACTGCATGAAGCCACGGCGCAGACCGGCGTCGCGGTGGCGAGCTTCTACCCCGACGTGACACTGAACGGCGCCCTCAGCGCGGAAAGCTTGCACCTGACCAACCTGTTTTCCCCGACGTCGGCCGCATTCTCTCTGGGGCCATCGGTTTCGATTCCGATCTTCGAAGGCGGGCAGTTGAAGGGCACCCTAACGCTGCGCGAATCACAACAGCGGGAGGCGGCCATCCTGTTTCAGAAAACGGTCTTGCGTGCCTGGAAGGAGGTCGACGACGCCATGACGGCCTATCGCGAAGCGCAACTCCGGCGTGCCGATGTCGCCCGGTCCGTCGCTGAAAATCAGACCGCGCTGGAAGCCGCCAGGCAACGTTACTCGGAGGGCGCGATCGACTTCCTGAATGTCATCACGACGCAAGCCCAGTTGCTGCAGAGCGAAAATGATCTTGCCGACAGCGACACGCTAATTGCGACAAATCTCGTCAATCTTTACCGCGCCCTGGGAGGCGGATGGGAGATCGTAGATGGCGACTATCGCGCAATTGGCACGCCGGCACAGAAGATCGTAACACCGTAGAATGCTGCACCTCGCGGAACACGACAATTGCAGGCATTCGTACCCGGCTCGAACGGTGAAGAGATTCTGAATCTTAATTTAATGGCTCACGACAATCGTGAACCTATCTCCTATACACCAGCAATTGATTGGCCGAGGAGCGACCATCATGTTTTCGAGACGGAAGATGCTGACAGTGTCCGCCGCAGGCGCTGTCATGACCGCAAGTGCAGCGCGCGCTGCCTCGTTCGGTAATCCGGACCAGCCGCCGCAAGGCGCCATCAACGCCAAAAATCCGGCGAGCGTCACTGATCCGGGGCCGCAAGACCCCGCGATCAGGGATCAGCTGCAGTCGGCATTTTCTCCGCCGCCAACCGATGTTGGCGGCATGCCGCAGATCTGGTCTTCCTTCAACACCGTGCAACGCCGCGTCCAAAACGGCGGCTGGGCGCGCCAAGTGACCCAGGCGGACTTCGCAATTTCCACAACCATCTCCGGCGTCAATATGCGACTGACAGCCGGCGGCATCCGCGAGTTGCATTGGCATCAGGCGGCCGAGTGGGCGTACATGACCTACGGTCACTGCCGGATTACCGTGATCGATCCGACAGGCCGCCCCTATGTTGCCGACGTCAAGGAGGGCGATATCTGGTATTTTCCTGCCGGTTACCCGCATTCCCTGCAGGGTCTAGGACCGGACGGATGCGAATTTGTTATCTGCTTCGATGACGGCGCGGCGAGCGAGTTCAACACTCTGTTGGTGACCGATTGGTTTGCTCACACGCCTCCTTCAGTCCTTGCCGAAAACTTTGGCGTTTCGGCCGAGACGTTTGCAAAAACACCGCTGAACGACCTCTGGATCTTTCAAGGCAAAGTGCCGGGAGACCTGCCTGCTGTTCAGAAGGCGATGACTGGAAACGCGGAGACTCCGCCCCAACCGTTCACCTTCTCGCTCGCAACGTCGCCCAACCTGAACGGGACGAAGAACGGCACACTGCACCTTGCCGATAGCAGCACTTTCAAAGTCTCCACCACCATTGCCGCGGTGGTCCAGACGGTTCCATCCGGCGCGATGCGGAGCATGCATTGGCATCCCAATGCCGACGAGTGGCAATACTACATCAAAGGCAAGGCCCGCATGGGCGTGTTCAACACCGGCCCGCACGTACTCACGATGGATTTCAATCCCGGCGATATCGGCTACGTCCCTCGCAACTACGGCCACTATGTGCAGAACATCGGCGACACCGACATGCAATTCTTCTCCGTGTTCCGGACATCGAATTTTCAGGAGTTCTCCTTGTCAGACTGGCTTAAACATTCTCCTGCAGAAATGGTGGCGGAGCATCTGAACGTCGACCCGACGATGGTCCCGCGCTGGCCGGGGGCGAATGCGCGCATCATGCCTGAATGAGCGCATTAGAGCGCCCTTCAACGCTATCGCTCAGAGCGAGATGCGTCGGTGGGCGCTCTGTGTCTCAAGAATTTACATGATCTCGACATCGACTGGAGATGTGTAGGAATAGCGAGCGCCTACGCCGCATCTCTCCGGTCGCGCCGACCGCAGCTCAAGGTTTCTGTTCGAGCACGAGTGCGAGCTTGAAGACGCGCGCCAGCGCATCGACTGTCAATCCTTGCTTTGGGTCCCGATGCCGCATCCGGCGCGGTGGACACGGTTTGCGACGGTATCGAATTGCTGCCTGGCGGCTTTGCGCCCATGCGGCGGACCATCGCGTCGATGCGCATCTCGAACGCGAGCGACCTGGCGGACATTAGACTAGTGGTGTTCGTATCCGGCTGTTGCCCGCACCTTACCCCTGAACACGGTGTAGCTGATGACCGTGTAAATCAGCATCAGCGGGAAGACGACGACGCCGCAGCCCCAGAACATGAACGCGAGACTGGAATGCGGCGAGGCGGCTTCGTCGATGGTGATGACGAACGGGATCATGTAGGGCCAGAACGACAGCGCCAGCGTGCCGAACGCCGACACGAAGATCAGTGCGACCATATAAAACGGCCAATGATCATTGTGACGCAGGATGCTCAGCGCAAGCACCGTTGCGGCGACTGCGCCGATCGCCGGGAAGACGAACAGATACGGCCGGTCGATCCAACGATGCAGGATTGGAAGGTGTTCGGCCAGCGCGTAAGCGAAGACCAGCACGAGGAAAGCCAGCACGCCGACCGCGAGAACGGGAATCTGCCGATGCGCCAC
>JAQGKJ010000412.1 GCA_028290165.1 Bradyrhizobium sp.
CCGATCGGCGCCAAGGGCGTCGGCGAGAGCCCGAATGTCGGCGGCGTGCCGGCGTTTTCCAACGCCGTCAACGACGCGTTCTCGGTCTTAGGGTCGACCCACATCCAGAAGCCGCATGATTACTGGCGCAACTGGCGGGCGGCGAAGAATCTGGGAGTGTTTGCGTAGTGGAGGATGACTTTTGGTTGAATCGCATTGGCCACGAGGTCGGTCTACCTCTCCCCGGCGGGGAGAGGTCGGATTGCGATGCAATCCGGGTGAGGGGGTGCGGTCTATCGATAGACCGCGACCCCTCACCCCCGCCCCATGGGAGAGGGAGTGCACCGCCGTTGCCGCCGCAGCTCAATCCAATCTCATCACGATTTTAAAATGAACAATCGCGAGGAGATCGCGCAAGCCTTGGCCGTTTCCGGCTATATCGCCGACGGCGAACTTGCGACCGCGATCTCGCTGATGCAACTGCTGCGGCGCCCGCTGCTGCTTGAAGGCGAAGCGGGCGTTGGCAAAACCGAAGTCGCAAAAGCGCTGGCCGCGGCGCATTCGACAGAGCTGATCCGCCTGCAATGCTACGAGGGCCTGGATCAATCGGCCGCGCTGTACGAATGGAACTACCAGCGGCAGTTGCTCGCCATCCAGGCGCATCGCGGCGAGGACGCCGACGCCATCGAGGATCAGATCTTTTCCGAAAAATACCTGCTGGAGCGGCCGCTATTGGCCGCGATCCGGCGCGCAAAACCACCGGTGCTGCTGATCGACGAGATCGACCGCGCCGACGACGAGTTCGAGGCGTTTCTGCTGGAACTGCTTTCCGACTTCCAGGTGTCGATCCCGGAGCTCGGCACGATTTCGGCGTCAACCATTCCGCATGTGGTGCTGACCTCGAACGGCACCCGCGAACTGTCGGACGCGCTGCGCCGCCGCTGCCTCTATCACTACGTCGATTATCCCGACGTCGATCGCGAGGCGCGCATCATCATGGCCCGGATCGACGGCTCTACGGCGTCGCTGTCGCTGCAGATCGCGCGCATGGTCGCTAGCATCCGCAAGGAGGAGTTGCGCAAGGTCCCCGGCGTTGCGGAAACGCTGGACTGGGCGGCTGCGCTGGTCGGGATCGGCGTGCACGACCTGCTCGAGACGCCTGAGACGGTGCACGAGACGCTGATGTGCCTGCTCAAGACCCACGAGGACAAGTCGCGCCTGACGCGCGAAGTCACCGAACGATTGCTGGGGAAGGTCGCATGAGCTGCTGCGGCGATAGTCCCGGTTATGAGGAACTCGACGAGGTTTCACGACTCGTCGCCGGCAAGCTTGCCGCGTTCCTCCGTACGCTACGCGACAGCGGTTTTGCGATCGGCCTGCAGGAAGGCCAGGATGCGGCCTCCCTGATGGCGGCGGGCTATGCCGAGAAACCGGGCCTCTTGCGTACGGCATTGAAACATCTGTTCTCGGCGCGGAAATCCGACTGGGACCGGTTCGACGGTATCTTCGACGCGTTCTGGCTCGGCAAGCGCGTGCGATCGCGTTCGCTGACCATCGGTTCCGCGAAAGCAGCCAACGGCCCATCGCTGAAAAGTTTTCAAGACAACAAGCCCGGGCCGGCCGGCGGCGAGGGCGCAACCGACCAGATGCCATCGGCGGACGATGCGCCGGAGCATCGCGCCGGCGAGGGCCGCATGGAGGGCGCCTCGCGCGCCGACAATCTCGCGGAAATCGATTTCCGCAAGATGGCCGACCCGGAACAGGTCGAACAGGCCCACGAAGTCGCGGCGCGATTGGCAAAGACCATGCGCACGCGGCTGACCCGGCGCGATCTGGCGCGGTGGCGCGGCTACCGGCTCGATTTGCGAAGAACCATCCACAAGAACATCAGCCATGGCGGCGTGCCGATCACTCTGGTCAAGCGGCAGCGCAAGGAAAAGCCGCTACGCCTGGTGATGCTGCTCGACGCCTCCGGCTCGATGAGCATGTATACGAGCGTGTTTTTACGATTCATCCACGGCGTCCTTGACGAATTTCGCGAGGCCGAGGCGTTCCTGTTTCACACGCGGCTCGCTTACGTCTCCGACGCGATGAAGGAAAAGGACGCAGGGCGCGCGCTCGATCGCCTCTCGATCATGGCGCAGGGGGCGGGCGGCGGCACAAAAATCGGCGAATCCTTGCAGACTTTCAACCGCTGGCACGCCGCGCGCGTGCTGCATTCGCGCTCTTGCGTGATGATCGTGTCCGACGGCTACGAGACCGGCGACGCGGCGCTGTTGGGGCGGGAGATGGCGGCGCTGGCAAAACGCTGCCGCCGCATCGTCTGGCTCAATCCGATGATGGCGTGGGAGGGTTACGCGCCGGAGGCCGCCGGCATCAAGGCCGCATTGCCGCATGTCGATCTCTACGCGCCCGCCAACACGCTGAAAAGCCTGACCGAGCTTGAGCCCTATCTGGCGAAGCTGTGAATTGATGAGATGAGATTGAGAAACGCGAATGAAGGTGACTTCACCTCTCCCCGCTGGGGAGAGGTGACCGAAGGACAGACGCCCATGACCAAACATGTCGATGTGATGGATCTGGTGGCCCGGCTCAAGGCCGCCGAGGAAGCCTTTGTGCTTGCGACCGTCGTGCGCACGGTATCGGTGACGGCGGCGAAAGCCGGTGCGAAAGCGATCATCCGCCCCGACGGGACGATTGTCGCGGGATGGATCGGTGGCGGCTGCGCCCGCGGCGCGGTGCTCAAGGCCGCGCGCGAAGCGCTCGCCGACGGCGAGCCGCGCATGGTCTCGGTCTTGCCGGAAAACCTGCTCACTGAGCTCGGCGTCAAGCCCGGCGAGAACCGCGATGGCGTGCGCTTTGCGCAAAACATGTGCCCGAGCAAGGGCACCATGGACGTGTTCGTCGAACCGGTGCTGCCGCATCCCTCGCTGGTCATCCTCGGCGTCAGCCCGGTGGCGCTGTCGCTCGCCACCCAAGCGCGCCAGCTCGGCTATCACGTCACCTTCGCAGCCCCAGCTGCTGACCTCACCGACACGCCCGACGCCGACATGCTGATCGACGGCTATGCGCTGGGAAAGCTTCACGAGGCGAAGCGTTTTGTCGTGGTCTCGACCCAAGGGCGGGGCGACGAAGCCGCGCTGCGGACCGCGGTTGCGACCGAGGCCGCCTATCACGCCTTCGTCGGCAGCCGCCGCAAGATGGCGGCCCTGCGCGAGAAACTGATCGCGGAAGGCATCGACGCGTCAGCCCTCGACCGCATCAAGGCCCCCGCCGGCCTCGATCTCGGCGCCATCACGCCGGAAGAAATCGCGATGTCGATCCTGGCGCAGATCACGGTGGAGCGGAGACGGGGACAGCGCGGGGCGGGGCGGGGAAGGGAAGGGTAAGCAAGAGTAGCAGCCGTCATTGCACGGAGCGCACCTGTCCGCCGTAGCTCATCGAGCGAAGGCTCCGGTCATTCGATCCTCAGATTCGCGTCGCGCACCACCTTGCCCCATTTCTCCATCTCCAGCTTGATGCGCGCGGCGAACTCGTCAGGGGTATTGGCGACCGGCTTGAAGCCCAGCATCGCAAGTCGCTCCCTGATGTCGGGCCGTGCAACGCTCTTGGCGATCTCGCGAGCAAGCAGGTCCACGATCTCTTTTGGCGTACCTGCCGGCGCAACGATGCCGGTCAGCGTATCGGCATCCTGACCGTTCACGCCCTGTTCGGTGAAGGTCGGCACGTCGGGAATCCCCTCCGCGCGCTCCTTCGCCGCAATGCCGATCGCACGCACTTGACCGCCCTGTATCGCCGAAAGGGAGGACGGCAACGCGGTGAAGGCGATGGCTGTGTGGCCACCGATGGTTGACTGCACGGCCGGCGCCGCGCCAGCGAAGGGGACGTGGACCAGGTCGAGCTTGTACGTCAGACGAAACAGCTCGCCGCCGAGATGTGGCGTCGAACCCACGCCGGGGCCGGCATAGCTGTATTTGCCGGGATTATCCCGGATCAGCTGTACAAGCTCCGGCAGCGTCCTGGCCGAAACCGACGGGTTGACGACCACGACGTTTGGCGAAACCGCAACCAAAGTCACGGCAGAGAAATCCTTGATCGGATCGTACGGCACCTTGGCGTAGAGGCTGGGGTTCACCATGAAGCCCGTACTGATTGCCATGATGGTGTAGCCGTCGGGAGTCGCGCGCGCGACCTGACCGGCCGCGATGTTGCCGCCCGCTCCAGCGATGTTCTCGACAAAGAACTGCTGGCCGAGACTGTCGGAAAGTTTTTGCGCAACGAGGCGCGCGATGACGTCGGTAGGGCCGCCAGGCGTAAATCCGACGACCACGCGCACTGGCCGGTTCGGATATCCCTGCGCCAATGACGACGCTACGCCGCTCAGCAGCAACACGGCTGCGAAAATCCCATGCAAAACGGGCATTGTGGGCGCTCTCCCTGGACACATTGTTGGCGCTATCATCGGCGAGGGCGCCCTTTGGGACAAGGGCTAAACGGCGTCCGGTCGTACGTGCCGGTTGTGCAGCCCACCAAGTTCGAACTGGTAATCAATCTCAAGACGGCGAAACAACTCGCCATCGACGTCCCGCCAACGCTGCTCAGCCGCGCCGACGAGGTGATCGAATAAGGCCCGACTTCCGGTATTGGCACTTCGATCCATCGCGCCCACTGCGCCGAGTTTACTATCGTCCCCGTGGGAACTGCTGCTCACCACCGTCGGCACCAGCAACGCGCGGCGCCTTTGCCCTCTGGACACGAACGTGCTGCAATGTCCAAACTCGCCTGGCATAGAGGAGCTGCCCCGATGACTATTATCGATTCCCAGGTCCATGCCTATGAGGCGAATACTCCGAAGCGACCTTGGCACAGTGTGCCGAACTGGCCCGATCACGTCACGGGTGACGAGATGGTGGCGGCGATGGACAAAGTCGGCGTCGACGGCGCGATCTTCATCTCCGCCTTTTCCATGTACC
>JAQGKJ010000417.1 GCA_028290165.1 Bradyrhizobium sp.
TATCAAGATCGAGCAGTAGCGCTGGCCCGGTTGGGCGAGATCAGCCCGAGAATGACGGTGCCTACCGCCGCGACCGCGACGTTGAGGATCAGCGCGCCGAGCCCGACGTAAAACACATATTTGCCGCCGCCGAGATCGATGCTCGCGAGCGGCTTCAGGCCGTTGCTCCACGCCGTCCACGATCCCCAGAGAATTCCGGCGGCCCAGCCGAGCAGCAGGCCTTCGGCGCGGAACCAGCGCGTGAACAATCCGAACACCAGCGCCGGAAAGGTCTGCAGGATCCACAAGCCGCCGAGCAGTTGCAGATCGAGCGCGTACTGCACCGGCAGGAACAGTATGAAGATCAGCGCGCCCAGCTTGACGACCAGCGACGCGATTTTTGCGACTGTTGCTTCACCGGCGTGGCTGATGCCGGGGTCGACGTAGGACTTCCAGACATTGCGGGTGAACAGGTTGGCGGCGCCGATGCTCATCACCGCGGCCGGCACCAGCGCGCCGATCGCGATTGCCGAAAACGCAAAGCCTGAAAACCATGATGGGAACAGCGCCTTGAACAGCATCGGCACCACGTCGTTGTTCGACGCCACCTTGATCTGGGCGGCATAGGCCATATAGCCGAGCAGCGCGATCAGGCCCAATAACAATGTATAGGCCGGCAGCAGGATCGCGTTCTTGCGGATGGTATCGGCAGACTTCGAGGCAAAAATGCCGGTCAGGGTGTGCGGATACATGAAGGCGGCCAGCGCCGAACCCAGCGCCAGCGTCGCGTAGGGCAGCATCTGCGACGGCTTCAGGATCAGGCCGGTGTCGCCGCCCTTGGCAGCAAACGCGTCACCGGCGGCGCTGAAAACCGCGCCGTATCCGCCGAGTTTTGCGGGCACCAGCACTACCGCCACCAGCACCACGATGTAGATCATGATGTCCTTGACGAAGGCGATCAGCGCCGGCGCGCGCAGCCCGGAGCTATAGGTGTACAGCGCGAGAATGACGAAGGCGGCAACGATCGGCAGGTCGCCGGTCAGGCCGATCGCCTTGATGGTCACGCCCATGCCGATAAGTTGCAGCGCGATATAGGGCATGGTCGCGACCATGCCAGTGACCGCCACCGCCAGTTCAAGGCTGCGCGAACGGTAGGTGCCGTGGACCACGTCGGCCGCGGTGACGTAGCCATTGGCATGCGCCACCTTCCACAGCATCGGCATGACCGCGAACACAAAGGGATAGACGATGACGGTGTAGGGCAGCGCGAAGAAGCCGTAGGCGCCAACCGCATAGACCAGCGCCGGCACCGCGATCACGGTGTAGGCGGTGTAGAAATCGCCGCCGACCAGAAACCAGGTGATCCAGGTGCCGAACTGCCGTCCGCCCAGCCCCCATTCGTCGAGATGCGCCGCGATCGGACCGGCCTTCCAGCGCGCGGCAAAAAATCCCATCACCGTGACAAGGGTAAAGAAGAAGACAAAGACCGCGAGAGCTACCCAGTCGATCTGATCCGGCATGACGACGCCCTCTACGGAGCTTCGTCGGGAGTGCGGCTGCGATAGACCAGCCAAATCAACAGCGATGTAATCGGTACCCACGCCAGCTGGTACCAATAGAAAAACGGAAACCCGAACAGCGCCGGCTCCTGGAAATTATAAAACGGCACCCATAACAGGCCGACGAACGGCAGCAGCAACAGGACCCACATCGGCAGACTCCGGCTCCGAGCCGGCGCGTTGGGCCGGCGTTCCCTCTCTGGAACTATTTGCGGATCGAATCGTTGCGTCGCCAGCGGATTTACTGATGCTGCAATGCGGTGATCGAGACGCGATTGCGTGATCACACCGCCGCGACGACCGGATCTCATCGCGGAGCGAGGCCCGGCGCTTTCCCTGCGCCGGGCAGGAACGCCGCCCTATTTCACGACCTCGGCGCCGACCTTGCAGATTGCGGCATCCTGATCGCCGGTGCCGCCGCTACAGCCGACCGCGCCGATCAGCTTGCCGCCTTCGACCAAGGGAAATCCACCGGGGCTCGCGACCAGGGTGGGATCGAGCGTGGCGGGATAGGAATGGCCGGTTTCGAACGCGTTATAGAACGCACGAGACTCGCGGCGAAAGCGCGCCGCGGTGCGGGCCTTGCCGATCGAAATCGAGCCGGATGCGATCTGCGCGCCCTCCATCCGCGCGAAATTCACGAGTTCGCCGTTGGTATCGACCACCGCGATATTCATCTTCCAGTTTCGCTTCTTGGCTTCCGCTTCGGCAGCGGCCATCACCTGCTTGGCGCGCTCAAGCCCGATCGATACGCCATAGGGAATATCGAATGGCATCGCGTCCGGCGTCCCGCCAGCGGATGGTTGCGCCGGCGGTGTCGCGGGCGCTGGCGCTTGCGCAAATGTCGGTGAACCCAGCATGGCCAAGGCGCAAGCGGCCAGTGTCATGGAAACGATCGAACGCATTATTTCCTCCAGGTTAAAGTTTGTTTTCGTTGTCAGAGCTGTCGATAGTGGCGCGAATTTTGTGTCAGAGTCAAAAAGCGGGACCCGCGCCATTCCTGCCATAGGTGATGCGCGGGGTCTGCAGGGTCCCGTCCGGTTGCTTTTTCGCGGCAGCGACGAAAATCCTGGTCCCCGGCTTGAGATCGTCCTTGTTGCCTGGGACATAGCTGACGACGACCGTCTCGGGGGTCACGACCAGCTTCTTCTCGCCGTCCTTGTATTTGACGGACAGAACCGGTCCATCGACCGCGGCGACGGACTGTTCGACATTGCCGTTGGTCATCTTGCTCTGAGGCTTGAGGTCCCAGTCGTAATGGCCTTCGCCGGTACCGCGCATGGATTCCGGGAAAATATGCACCTCGATCGCCTTCTGGGTGCCGTCGGGCTGCATCATTCCGGCCGAGCCGACGAACATGCCGGGCTTGATGTCGGCCATCGTCGAGGGAGCGATCGCGACAAACAGCGGATTGTCGGTCACCGTCAGCTTCACCTCCGCGCCGTCGCGGTTCTTGACCACGTAGACCGGGCCTTCGATACGCTCGATGGTACCGCGGACGCGGACGGTTTCCTGCGCCGCCGCGGGCAAGGCGATAGAGATTGAGGCGAGGCTTAAGGCAGCAAGTAGACGCGCTATGATGGTGGACATCTGTGATCCTCCGTGATTTTCAGACTGACGATTCAATTTCGATCGACGGGCTATTTCCCCAGATGCTTGTCGAAGAAGCCGGCGATTTCCTCGAAGGCCTCTTTGGCCTCCGGCGAGGTGTCATCGCGATAATATTGCGCGTGAGATTGGCCCTCAAAAACCTGCAGCATGGCGTCGACGCCGGCCTGGCGAAGCTTGCGATGGACGCGCACGGTATTGCTGAGCAGGAGATCGCGGGTTCCGCTGGTCAGGATCGTCGGCGGAAAGCCCTGCATGTCGCCATATACTGGCGAAAGCAGCGGGTCCTTGAGGTCATGACCGCTGGCGTAGACCTTGGTGCCGGCGTCACAGAACCCGTCGGGCGACACCAGGACGTTGTCGAGCATAGCGTTGGTAACAAAAGTATCGCCGACCTTGGTGACGTCGGACATCGGCGTACCCGGCGCGATCGCGCCCGGCAGCGGCAGGCCGTCCTGCCTGGCCTTCAACACCATTTCCAGCGTCAGCGCTCCGCCCGCCGAACTGCCGAAGATCGCGACGTTCTTCGGGCTCGTCGTCTTGATCGCATTCTTGTAGACGGTCATGCCGTCATCGAGAGCGGCGGGAAAATACGCTTCGGGCGGCATCCGATAGTCCACCGCGATCACCTTGAAGTGCCCGAAGCCTGCCATCAACAGCGCTTCGGGAAGTGCTGCTTCACCGGGATTGAGAACGTAACAGCCGCCGTGGACGTGGATCAGCAGCCGGTTGCGGTTGTCGGGCGGGATCACATCGGGCGTCACGACAAAAGCCCTTACGCCGTCGATCATCGTCTTCTCGACCTTGACGTGCAGTCGCTCGGTCATCCCGGGAATATTCTTGATGATCGCGACAGCGCCGGCATCGGCGACCGGCTTCCACTCCTCGCCGGTCTTCGGCAGCACATTCCAGTTGGTGCGAAGCGGCACGCCAATGATCTTCGCCATTTGCGGGCTGACGGTGGTCGGCACCGGCACGGAATGCGCGGGAACCTCGAGCACCGGCGAATTTTCGGTCTGCGCATGCCCGGCGGGTAAGCCGGCCATCCCGGCCACAGCGCACAACAGCGCGGTTCCGCCGAGTCTCCATCTCGCAAAGGGATTTCCGCTTGCCGGTAGCCTCATCGCGTTCTCCCTGTTCGTTTTTTTCTTGATGTTCAAAGAGTGCGCAACGACTCGTCTGCTGAAGATGTTCCCCCTCCAACCCCACTGATCAGCAAATATTCCGGAAAAAAGAGCAGCGAGCTTTGGTATCCCCGCCGCCTGCCGGCGCAGGAAGCCGAGCATCTCCCGAGAGCTAACTCGTCATTGCCGGGCTTGACCCGGCAATCCATCCTCTTC
>JAQGKJ010000439.1 GCA_028290165.1 Bradyrhizobium sp.
TCGCGGCCGCCTCGCTGATCCAACTCGCCAATCATTTCAAGGGCACCCAGGTGCTGGCGCGGCCGCAGCCGAAAGTGCGCGAGGCCGATGTCTCGCTGCTCGACCTCAAGGACATCAAGGGCCAGGAGAGCGCCAAGCGCGCGCTCGAGATCGCGGCCGCCGGCGGGCATCATCTCCTGATGATCGGCTCGCCCGGCGCGGGAAAATCGATGCTGGCGGCCCGGCTGCCCTCGATCCTGCCGCCGCTGTCGCCGTCCGAACTGCTGGAAGTCTCGATGATCGCCTCCGTCGCCGGCGAAATCCGCGACGGCGCGCTGACCGTGCGGCGGCCGTTCCGCAGCCCCCATCATTCCGCCAGCATGGCGGCGCTGACCGGCGGCGGCATGCGAGCCAAACCCGGCGAGATCTCGCTGGCGCATCAGGGCGTGCTGTTCCTCGACGAGCTGCCGGAGTTCGATCCGCGCGTGCTGGATTCACTCCGCCAGCCCTTGGAAAACGGCGAGGTCGCGGTGAGCAGAGCCAATCACCGCGTCACCTATCCGGCACGCTTCATGCTGGTGGCGGCGATGAATCCCTGCCGCTGCGGCCACGCCTATGAGCCCGGCTATGCCTGCAAGCGCGGACGGGTCGACCGCTGCACGGCCGATTACCAGTCGCGCATTTCCGGCCCGCTGATGGACCGCATCGATCTCAGGATCGAGGTGCCGGCGGTGACCGCCGCCGACCTGATCCTGCCGCCGTCGGTCGAAGGCTCGGCGGAAGTGGCGGCAAGGGTCGCCGCCGCGCGCGACATCCAGCTCAGGCGCTACGCCGCCGCAGGGCTGCCGCAGATCCGCACCAATGCCGAAGCGCCGGCCTCGGTGCTGGAGACGATCGCGCAGCCGGACGCGCAGGGATTAAAACTTTTGCGCGACGCCTCGGAGACCATGCGGCTGTCGGCGCGCGGCTATCACCGCGTGCTGCGGGTCGCCCGCACGCTGGCCGATCTCGACGGCGCGGAAAAGATCGGCCGGCTGCATCTGGCGGAGGCGCTGTCCTACCGCGCGCTGGCGGACGATGTCAGGCGCGCGGCGTGAGGGCAAAACCGTCACTGCAAATACAGCGGGCTGCCTTAATCGGTCGGCGGCGCGGGCGCCACGGTCAGAGGCCCCTCCCAATGCGCAAATAGAAAATTGACGATGGCCTGTTCTGTCTCGATGTTTCGCGCCCACGTAATGCGATACATCATGAATATCGCCGCCAGCAGACTCGCGATCGCAAGCCCAACGCCCAAGACATTCTTGTTCATCAGCGGGAACACAGCCGCGGCGAAAGCGACAGGCAGGACAAGGCCCATGACCATATTGGTCTCGATCTCGAGACCTTCGGTGTTCAGGATGGGAGCCTTTAGTCTAAGCCACTGTTTACAATACTCTCGGACACAGGATTCCGGGGACCTCGCCAAACGCGATCCATCGAGCTCGCCATAGGCAAGCCTGAACACCGGGTGGTGGCGCGTGATCCCGTCCACCTGTTCGTCGCCATACAGCAACCTTATTTGCTCGAAGATTACCGGGAGTGCGCGTGTGGGCGGCCACCTTCGTCGAAGCCAGGCATCGCTGATGGCGAAAGAAATGTCACGCGCAAGGTAGCCGAACGTGATCGACACCGCCAAAATGAAGATGACGATGAATGTTGAAATGACCGCAGAGTCATACTCCTTCATCTTGTCTGCGGCAAAGTTGAATGGTCCCCTGTCCGAAGGACCGAACAACCGAAAGTATACGTAACTGACCTCGCAGAGGATCAGAAAACCGGGAAACCACACGCCTACAATAACCAGTCGCGAATATGTCCCGAGACTCCCGATCAGAGTTTGCGCTTCCTTGATTGCCGTCTCCATGTCCGCCTCCGTTGCTGGACCTGCCCGACATCCCGATGTGTTAATGCGCTTCGACGTTCTAGCCTGTCATCCAAACGCCGGAATTGGGCGCCTGTCTCGCGACGATATTTGGTGCGTGCCGGCTTGCAGCCGATACCCTCGCGTCTGAAAGGGCGTAATCTGTCAGCAGGCGCCGCACCTGCATTATTAATCCATTGCCTTTCACGGCGGGCCAAAATTCGCTTTTTCCCAGAAAGTTCACGCCGCGCACCGCGCAGATCAAATCCAGCCGCGGCCGGATCCTGCGCTTTGGATCGACGACGAGAGTCGTTCCGTTGATCAAGATGCGGAGATCTTCCCGGGAGAGTTTTTGGGAGGCGCGAATTTCCCGGATGCAAATCCCCGGGAAGACGTTCTCTATGGCCCCGAATTTATGCATGCAGGATTCTTCAACCAGGACAATTGGCGGCGATACCGCCAGCTGCGGATTGCGGCGGATTTCGAGCCGGGCCGGGATGCCGATCAACGGGATCGGCAGTATCGACGAATCGTGACCGGTCGGACGCGCCTCGCCTCGCTTGGCGCCGCTGAGTTTCGTCGATTGCAAGCAGATACGGTTCGGCCGTTCCCCGCCGCCGAAGCCTGGCCTTCGGCTGCGCGACATTTTTTGCTGGCCCAGACGCAAGATCGCGTCCCAGGATGATGCCGCATTGTCCCAGCTGTAGTTGAGCGCAAATCGGCGCGCCGCGACAGACCGGGCGAGCAGCAGCTCTCGGTCAAGGTAAAGCGTCCTGAGCGCCGCAGCGGTTTTCCGCCGGTCGACAAAGGGGCGATTGATCCCATACTCGTCGCTGGAAGCGGAGTCGCAGGGGATAGCGAAGCCGTGGCTGCCGACGAGTTCAGTGCTGGCTGAGTTCGCCGGGACGATCGGCACCACACCCGAGCTCGCGGCCTGAAGCGTGGGAAGCCCGAAGCCTTCTCCAAGAGAGACCAGCAGGTGAACATCGGCCGCTGCGTAGAGCTTCGCCAGGCCGGCCATGCCGAGACTTGCGGGCGGCGCACCGTCACGCAGCCCCGTTACGAAATCCAATCCCAGGAGCTCTATGTCGGCATTGACATTGTAACGGTATGACTCCTCGTCTTCCTGCGGCTCGGCATTGCTGTGCAGATGGAATACCAGTTTGCTGGCGGGAATATTGAGGCCTCTCACAATGTCGAGGGCTCGCGGAATCAGCTTGCGCCGATGGTTGCGGGCATCCGATAGGATGACGAACTTGCCATCGTAGCCGAACAGCCGCTTGGCGGCGTCTTTGTCTGCAGGCGGACGAAACAACTCGGTGTCGCAACCATGAGGAATGAACGTCGCACGGAGTCCGGATCGTTCGGTTGCGGCCAGGCCGAACTTGCTCATGGTGACGGCGGCGTCTGCCTTCGAAAGCACGTCGATCCATCGGACCGGCAAGCAGCCGCCGGAAAGGACGCCGTCCACGGGATAGTAAATAAGCCACCTGACCCGGGCGCCGGAAAGAACGCTTTGCATTCCGGTGTCAGCGAGGAAGCTGAGCCAGGGAACGTCTCCCAGCGTAATCAGGTGGTCGGGGCGGAAGTCTGCAACATATCTGGCGATCGCAGCCGCAGCCCCCGCCGGAGCGACCGGACAGGGCTTGACGTCAAAGCCGCAGAATTTCTCTTCGGTTGCCGACCACCACCCGAGCACCAAAATATCGTGCCCAAGGCTTGCCAGTCGCTTGCAAATTTCTCCCGTCGTCAGGCCAAAACCACTCGCCCGCAGCGGTGTGTCGGACATCCAAATTATTCTGGCCACGCGCCCTCCGAGCCCGATAAAGTTTCCTTTGCGAGCCGACGGCTTGTCCTACAGATGTCGATCGAGCGCCGCAGCGCTCCGCGGCTTCTGCCCTACGGGAAAAGTCTTATCAATCTGACGAAATATTCTGCCGCTTGCAATAGCAACCTGGCGTTGGGCTGTCGCTTTCCTACTCGCCAGCGCCCGGGATGGGAGAACGGGAGGTCTAACCGCAGTTCCGAGGCAGGAATTGCCCAGCGCTTCAATCCGAATGGGTCAGCAGCTTTTCGTCCCGTCGATCATGAATCTGAATCGCGCCGCCACGGCTTTCCAGCACACGGATCCTGAATTCTCCAAAGCCATCGGGTTCAACTCGAAAACTGATACGCCCGCTTCCAACTTCCAGGTTTCGGATGGTCAACGGCGCCCAATTCGGAGGAAGTCCGCTGGTATCCAATGAAACTTCAGATATGCCAGCTTCCACCTTGAGTCCGAGGGCAGACTGCACCTGGGCGAAAGCCACGGCGGCGGCCCAGGAATGCCATGGGTTGGCGGACTTGTAGCTTACGGGGGGCTGACCCTCGACTCTGGGGTAGCCGCACAACAGTTCGGGCAGACGAAATTCAAAGGCTTCGGCGGTATCCAGCGTTGTTTCCGATAATTTCTGAAGCGCTCCAACGTCGCCGACTTTCGCGGCGCTCCAGCTGGCGATTGCCATCTCATGCGGCCAGCACGGCCCTCGATGATACAGGTCCGGCCTGTAACTTATTTCGCCTTCCGCGAGAGTTCGAATTCCCCAGCCGGAAAACAGCCGTTTGTCCAGCAATTGATCGATAACGCGCTGGGCTCTCTCCGAAGGAACGATGCCGCACCACGGCAGGTGCCCCATATTTGAAGCCCTGACGCGACAGGGTTGCTTTTTCCCGTCAAGAGCGAGCGCGTAGATGCCGAGGTCTTCCTGCCAGAAGGTCTCGTTGAAGCGCTGATAGATACGATCGGCCGCCTTGCCGCAAAATTCGGCGCGCTCATCGAAACCCAGCCGCGCAGCTATGGCCTGCCCCGCCCGCCACGCCGCAAAGGCATAACCCTGCACTTCACACAGCGCGATCGGACCAACGGGAAATTCCCCGGCTTCATTGACGATCGCGTCCCAGGAATCCTTCCACCCTTGATTCGTCAATCCCATGCCCGAGTCAGCTTCGTACTCGACCAGCCCGTCCCCATCAATATCGCCGTAGTCGCTGATCCAGCGCAGCGCCAGGTCGATGGCTG
>JAQGKJ010000483.1 GCA_028290165.1 Bradyrhizobium sp.
ATCGTGCTGACGATAGCCTCGCTGCTGGCGCTCGGGATTTACACGATGCGGACGAAGGCGCGCTAACCCGCCAAATAGCGGTCGTACCTTCCGGCCACGACCTCATCCGAGCTTATGTCGGGATCAAGCGTATAAAGATCCTGGGCGCGGCCGATGCCGCGCAGCGCGAACCGGCCGGTGGAGACGAGGTAACGCTGGCCGGTTGAATCCAGACCCGACAGAAAGTCCGATGATGCGAGGAACTCGCGATCGACCGAAACGCACATCGAGGCGATCCGGCTGACCTCGTTGACCGCCGGGCCCACCACGGTGAAGTCGAGCCGGTCCTCGCTGCCGATGTTGCCGTAAAGGACTTCACCGACGTGGAGACCGACATAGGCCGACGTGGTCGGCCGGCCATCGGCGGCGCGGCGGACGTTGAGCGAAGCCATGTTGCGCCTGAAACGATGCTCGGCCCGCAGCGCGGCTCGTCTCGCGGCCGACATATCGGCGCCAGTGAACATCGCCAGCACGCCGTCGCCGATCAGCTTCAGCACATCGCCGCCCTCATCATGGATGGCGTCGATGGAGGCTTGTGCGTAATCGTTGAGGAACGGAATGATTTCGTCGGGTCCAATGCGTTCGCTGATCGCGGTCGAGCCGCGCAAATCGGAGAACCACAATACTGCGTTGATGCGCTCGGTCACGCCGCGCGAGATGCGGCCGCGCAGCACCTGTTCGGAGGCGTCGCGCCCGAGATAGACGCGGCCGAGCGTGCGGGCGATCTCGACCTGGGCGCCGGACTTGATCGCAAGCCCGAGCGCCGGCACCAGGTCGCGTAACGACGACCGCCCCTGCTCCCCAAAGCCGTCGGCGCGCCGCGTCACCCAGTAGGAATAGACGCTATCCATCTGGCCGAGTGTGCCGGCTTCGCCGAACCGGTGCACGAACGCGACAAGATGCCGGTGCCCCTTTGCGGCGAGCTCGTCGATCAGCGAAAAATCATGCGAGGCGCGATCGGCGAAATCAATCTTGAGCTCCTCGATGCCACTTTCGAGCATGTGATAGAAAATGGAGCGGCGCCAGTTCTGTGCGGCTTCGCCCTCGCTGGTCGAGCCGTATTCGAACATTTCGCTTTCGTTGGTCGCGGTATCGTTCCAGCGAAATCCACGCCCCTCGAAAATCGGATGCAGGGTATCGATGAAAACGCTAGCGCGGGAAATATCGAGGCCGCCGGCCCGGCAGCGCTCGCAAAAGCCGCGGATCAGGTCGTTCTCGGGAAGACCTGTGAGGCCCTGGCTCACCAGCCAGTTCATCAACTGCAGTCGGGGGGTCAAATCCATGCGATATTATGCCGCGCAATCCCGAGTGAAGAAAGGCTTCAGGGTCAGCGGCTAAATTCAACCCAGGCTTACGATTTCACGCGCGCGACGACCTCGCCGTCCTCTTTCACGAAAGAGCTGGCGGGATGCTTGAGCAGATCGAGGACGGCCTCCGACGGCCGGCACAGTCTTGTGCCTTTCGGCGTCACCACGATAGGCCGGTTGATCAGGATCGGATGCGCCAGCACGAAATCCAGCAATTGGTCGTCGCTCCATTTGGGATCGCCGAGCCCGAGTTCCGCGTAGGGCGTGCCCTTTTCGCGCAACAATGCGCGCACCGAAATTCCCATCGCCCTGATCAGTTCGATCAGCCGCGCGCGGCTCGGCGGATTCTTCAGATATTCGATGACCTGAGGGGTCTCACCGCTTTGCCGGATCATCGCCAGCGTGTTG
The DNA here is from genome assembly GCA_028290165.1 of Bradyrhizobium sp. The sequence goes on from JAQGKJ010000483.1 coordinate 1,755, forward strand.
CGCGAGGTGCCGCAGGCCGGATTGTGATAGATCGTGACGCTCAAGTCCGGGCTTCCTTCTTGATGGCGACGGGAGCCTCGGCGACGCCGGCCTCGTACCAGCCGCGCGACGCCTTCACCAGATAGACCACCGAGAGCATCACGGGTACCTCGACCAGCACACCGACCACGGTGGCCAGCGCCGCCCCCGAGTTGAGGCCGAACAGGCTGATCGCCGCGGCGACCGCGAGCTCGAAAAAGTTGCTGGCACCGATCAGCGCCGCCGGCGCAGCGACGCACCAGACCACGCCGAGGCGGCGGCTCAGCCAATAGGCAAGCCCCGCGTTGAAATAGACCTGGATCACGATCGGCACTGCCAAGAGTACGATCACCAGCGGCTGAGCGATAATCTGCTCGCCCTGAAAGCCGAACAGCATTACCAGCGTGGTCAACAGCGCAACCAGCGACACCGGCTGCAGCACATGCTGTGTCCGCTGCAACGCCGCCGGCCCGGCCGCCAACAGCGCCCGCCGCCACGCTTGCGCGACGATGACGGGCACCACAATGTACAACACCACCGAGATCAGCAGGGTCGCCCACGGCACGGTGATCGACGCAACGCCGAGCAAAAGCCCGACCAGCGGTGCGAAGGCAAACACCATGATGACATCGTTGAGCGCGACCTGGCTCAAGGTGTAATGCGGCTCGCCCTCGCACAGGTTCGACCACACGAACACCATTGCGGTGCACGGCGCCGCCGCCAGCAGGATGAGCCCCGCGATATACGTCGGAATTTGCGCCGATGGCAGCCATGGCGCGAACAAATGGCCGATGAACAGCGAGCCCAGCAAGGCCATTGAGAAGGGCTTCACCGCCCAGTTGATGAACAGCGTGACACCGACGCCGCGCCAGTGCTCGCGCACCTGACCGAGCGCACCGAAGTCGATTTTCAGAAGCATCGGGATAATCATCAGCCAGACCAGTCCGGCCACCGGCAGATTGACCCGCGCGATTTCCGCGCTTGCAATGGTTGCGAACAACCCGGGCAGGAGATGCCCAAGCGCGACACCGGCGACGATACACAGCGCGACCCACAGCGAGAGATAGCGTTCGAACAGGCTCATCGCGATTACGCCACGTCCGGGCGCAGCGTGGTGGCGCCCTCTCCCCGGCCGATATCGCGCAGCTTCGTGCCGAGCGACAGGCGATCGATGCTTTGCAGCGGCAGGCTTGTGAAGATCGCTATCCGGTTTTTGAGATAGCGGAATGCCGCGACGAACGCCGCTTCCTTCTCGATGTCGGTGGCCTCGACACCTGCGGGGTCTTCAATCCCCCAGTGCGCCGTCATCGGCTGGCCCGGCCATACCGGGCAGGACTCGCCGGCCGCGTTGTCGCAGACCGTGAAAACGAAATCCATCACGGGCGCATCGGGGCGCGCAAACTCTTCCCAGTTCTTCGAGCGTAAATCGTCGGTCGGGTAGTCGAGGCTTTTCAAAACCTTGATCGCAAACGGGTTCACCGCAGGATCGATTCTGCCAGAACCGAACGGGCGCTGTTTCCGGTGCACAGGAAGAGAACGTTGTAGATGCGCTCAGACATGGGCTTTCCTCTTCGGCTTCGGCAAACAACAGGGCGTGAGGTTCTCGATCAGCGGCGCGCAGATTTCGGGCCGGCCGTCGCAGCAATCCCTGAGCATGAACAGCACCATGTCCTGAAGTCGCCCGAGATCGGCGCGATAGACGATCGAACGCCCAAAGCGCTGCGCCGACAACAGCCCCGCACGGGACAGGATCGACAGATGCGACGACATGGTGTTCTGCGGCACCGCCAGTCCGCGCGCGATGTCGCCTGCCGCGAGCCCATCCGGCTCGTGCTTCACCAGCAATCGAAACACATCGAGCCGGGTCGATTGCGCCAATGCGGCGAGCGCGAGAATAGCCTGCTCTGATTCCATATATCTAGACTTATCGATATTTCGCGAGGTGTCAACGCCGCGCGTGCCCGACCGCGGATCTCGCGACGGATCCTATCGAGCTAGCAGCATTTCTTGCTCTCCTGCATCGGCGGACAGGGAACCGAACCGTAGGAGCAAAACACGCAGCAATCGCCGGCGAGCGGCTTAAGTCTCTCGCCGCAGCCCTTACAGTCGTAGAAGAACTGGCAGGCGTCGGTGGGCATCGTTTCAACCGACCGATGGCCGCATTTCGGACAGGTGAGCGTTGATTTCAACTGCATGCGCGGCTCGCTTGATGGCGGCCTCCTAGACTAGCCGAATATGTGGCCGGTGGAATCACAGATCGCGGGTATCCTTACAGCCTTGGACCAACCCGGGGTTCCCGGCCGTTGTCGGGGTCCATGTCCTGCTCGGCTCGCGCTCGTGTGATCACGGGCGCCATCTTTGTTTCCATTATTCTAGAAATATGAATTGACGGCGGCGCCACGGCGTAAGATATTGGCAGCATGAAGCTGGATGATGCCGCCGCCCGCCTCGAAGCCCTGGGTAATCCGACCCGGCTCAAGATCTATCGCGCGCTGGTGCGGGCCGGAGATGTCGGGCTGCCCGTCGGTCGCCTGCAGGACAAGTTGAAGATCGCGCCGTCTACGCTGTCCCATCACATCAAGACATTGATGATGGTCGACCTCGTCAACCAGGTGCGCGACGCGACCACGCTGGTATGTCACGCGAACTACGATGTGATGCGAGGGCTGCTGGATTTTCTAGTCGCGGAATGCTGCGCCGATACCGCCGAGGGCGGCGACACCAGGGCGGCCTGATCTTTTTTCGGCCCTGAATTTCGGTTTTTCTAGATTGATGGGAGAACACCATGAGCCAGGCAAAGACCGTCGCGATCATCGGAGCCGGCCCGGTCGGTCTCGCCGCCGCGGCCCATGTTCTGGAGCGCGGCCTGCGGCCGATCGTACTGGAGGCAGGCCCCAGCGCTGGGCATTCGGTGCAGCAATGGGGCCACGTTCAACTATTCTCGCCCTGGGAATACAGTATCGATCGCGCGGCAGAGCGCCTATTGGCGCCAACGGGCTGGAATTCTCCCGAACCCGATCAGTATCCGACCGGCGCCGAACTTTTTGAGCGCTATCTCGAACCGCTCGCCACCAAAACCGTTCTCGCGACACATCTTCACACCGCAAGCCGCGTCACCGACATCAGCCGCGCCGGCTTCGACAAGCTCAAGACCAACGGCCGGGAAGCCGCGCCGTTCGAAATCCGCTATCAGAACGGCCAAGGCCCCAAAATCGTGCGGGCCGATGCCGTGATCGACGCATCCGGCACCTGGCATTCGCCGAACCCAGCCGGCGCCAACGGCCTCCGCGCCATCGGCGAGCAGCAGGCGGCAAACAAAATCGCTTACGGGATGCCGGACGTGCTGGGAAAGGATCGCGTGCGCTATGCCGGCAAAACAGTTGCGGTGCTGGGCGCCGGACATTCGGCGATCGGCACCCTCATCGAACTCGCGCAACTGGCAAGGCAAGCGCCGGAAACCCGGCCGATCTGGCTGCTGCGGGGCAACGATCCCTCAAAAGCTTTCGGCGGTGGCGCCAATGACAAGCTTGCCGCCCGCGGCGAACTCGGTGCTGCCTTCGCCGCGCTGGTCGCAGCCGGGCAGATCGAAGTGGAACGCGAATTTCGGGTTTCGCGCCTCGCCCTGGACGGCCCTCGCCTCATCGTCGGCACCGGTGCTGCCTGTTGCGGCCGTCACGTCGCAGTGGACGAACTCATCGTAGCGACGGGCTTCCGGCCCGATCTCGATTTCGTGCGCGAACTTCGCATTCAGCTCGATCCGGCGATCGAATGCCCGGTGGCGCTGGCGCCGCTGATCGATCCCAACTTACACAGCTGCGGCACCGTGCGGCCGCATGGCGCGCGGGAGTTAGCGCAGCATGAACCGGGCTTCTATTTCGCGGGCATGAAATCCTACGGGCGCGCACCGACCTTTTTGATGATCACGGGATACGAACAGGTTCGCTCGATCGCCGCCGACATCGCCGGCGATCGGGAGGGTGCGCAACGCGTCGAGCTGGTGCTTCCCGAAACCGGGGTCTGCAGCCGCTCGGCCGCGCCTGCCGCGAATGATTGCTGCGGTGGCCCGGCATTATCGGCTGTTGACGCCTGTTGCGTGGCCGATGCAAATGCCAGGCAAGAAGGTAAAGCTGGATGCGGATGCGGATAAAGCCGGCAAGGAACAAGAATGGCGCATAAGCCATGAGCGGACGCCCGCTTCGACTCATTCTGGCGCTCGGCACGACGCAAACGCTGGCCTGGGCCTCGAGCTACTATTTGCCGGCGATCCTTGCCGATCCGATCGCGCGCGACCTCGGCGTCTCCTCGAACTGGATCTTTGCCGCCTTTTCGGGGTCGCTGGTGATATCGGCCGTGCTCGGCCCGCGTGTCGGCCGGCAGATCGATCTCGTCGGCGGCCGGTCCGTGCTGTCGATTTCCAACCTGACGCTGGCCGCGGGGCTGGCGCTGCTCGGCTTTACCCACTCGATCCCGGTGCTGGTGATCGCCTGGGTCCTGCTCGGAATCGGCATGGGCTTTGGTCTCTATGACGCGGCCTTCGGGACGCTCGGGCGCATCTATGGCGACGCGGCGCGCCGTTCGATCACGGGCATCACTCTGATCGCGGGATTTGCCTCTACCGTCGGATGGCCGTTGACGGCGTGGGGTCTGGAAACCATCGGCTGGCGCGACACCTGCTTCGCCTGGGCGCTTGCCCATATCTTCGTGGGCCTGCCGATCAATTTTTTCATGCTGCCCGCCGTGAGCGGCGCCAACGCGGCGGTTGCGACCTCGGTAAAGCCTCACATCCCAATCGATCGGACCATGGTCCTGCTGGCGTTCACTTTTGCGGCGGCCTGGACCGTTACCGGCGCGATGGCGGCGCACATGCCCCGAATACTCGAAGCCGCGGGAGCGACAACCGTGCAGGCCGTCGCTGCGGGCGCGCTGTTCGGCCCGGCGCAAGTGGTCGCGCGCATCATCGAGGCGAGTTTTCTCAGCCGCTATCATCCGCTGTTGTCGACCCGGCTTGCCTGCCTGACGCACCCCATTGGCGCCGTCATCCTCGCCGTCGGGGGCGGCGCGGCGTCAAGCGCGTTCGCGATCTTTTTCGGTCTCGGCAATGGTATCCTGACGATCGCGCGCGGCACGCTGCCATTGGCGATCTTCGGTCCGCAAAATTATGGCTACCGGCTCGGCATCATCGGCGCACCGGCGCGGATGGCGCAGGCGGCGGCGCCACTGGCGTTCGGCCTGTTGATCGACAGCATGGGAAGCCGCATCCTGATCGTCTCGTCCGCATTGAGCCTGTCCGCCTTGCTGGCGCTCTCCTTGGTGCGCAGGGAACCCGCGGCCACGTGAGCGCCCCGATAATTTGCCCTTTCAATCCCGCATTGTTTCGAGCAAAACCACAGCATGGAGAAAGAGACCGAACCGGAAGGAGGAATCCGAAGTTTTGTGCGGTGGGCGATCACCCCGCCGCAGGCTTACGTGGTCTATCTCGTCTGTCATTTCATGGTCGCGGGATCGTCTTTCTACATCGGCACGCTGAAGCC
>JAQGKJ010000553.1 GCA_028290165.1 Bradyrhizobium sp.
CCTGCCGGCGATGCTGTTTGCGGGACGGGCGCCCTACACCTTGCACGGCGAATTGCCGGGCTCGCGCGACACCTATGCATTTCGTGCAGGACCCGTTCGACATCGCCAGCATCGTCAGGCCTTATGTCAAATGGGAATACTCGCTGCCCTCCGGCATCGTGGTGAAGGAGGCGTTGGCCCGCGCCGGCGCCTTTATGCAGAGCGATCCGCCCGGCCCGGTCTATATGATGCTGCCGCGCGAGACGCTGGCGGAAGAGTGGGACGACGCGGATATGCCGGCCTATCCGCCGTCGCGATATGGCAGCGTGCACTCAGGCGGCATCGATCCGGCGCGGGTCGAGGCCATCGCGCAAGTCTTGATGGCGGCGGAAAATCCGATCGCGCTGACGGCCTATATCGGCCGCAAGCCTCGCGCGGTGGCGGTGCTGGAGCGCTTGGCGAGGACTTGCGGCTTCCGGGTCGCAGAATTCAATTCGATCGACCTCAACATGCCGCAGGATTCGCCCTGCTTTGCCGGCTTCGATCCCCTGCCCCTGCTTGAGACCGCCGATCTCGGGCTATTGCTCGATTCCGACGTGCCGTTCATTCCGCAATACGCCAAGCGTGCCGGCGCGATCCAATGGATCCAGATCGATATTGATCCGCTCAAGTCGGATTTCCCGATGTGGGGATTTCCGACCGATATGCGAATCCAGGGCGACTGCGCCACCGTGCTGCAGCAGGTGCTCGATGTCGTCGAAGCGCGCGCCGATGACGCCTATCGTCGGCGCGTGGCGGCGCGCATCGCAAGCTGGAGCGGCGCACGCGAGCAAATGGCAAAGCGCCGCGCTGCGGCATGCGCGAACAAGGGCGTCTCGGGTGCGCTCAGCCCGGCCTTCGTCTTCGCATCCCTGAACGCAAAGCTGTCGCAGGACGACATCGTCATCAACGAAGCGATCCGCAACGCGCCAATCCTGCAGGAGCACATCACCCGCACCAGACCTGCAAGTTACGTCGGCCTCGCCGGCGGCGGGCTCGGCTTCTCGGGCGGCATGGCACTGGGGCTGAAACTGGCGCAGCCGGATCGCCGCATCGTGCAGGTGATCGGCGACGGCGGCTATCATTTCTCCTCGCCCGACAGCGTCTACGCGGTGGCGCAGCAATATCAGATTCCAATCCTGACGGTCGTGCTCGACAATGGCGGCTGGCAGGCGGTGAAATCGGCGGTGCAACGGGTCTATCCCAAGGGTACCGCTGCCGAAACCGACCAGTTTCAGTCACGCCTGACGTCGGGGCGTCAGGGCGAGCAGCGGGATTTCTCCGCCGTCGGACGCGCCTTCGGCGCGCATGGCGAATACGTCAGCGAGCCGGACGGACTTGCGGCCGCGATCGATCGCTGCCTCGCTGCGCTTGATGACGGCAAGGCCGCGGTGCTGCATGTTCACGTCACGCGGCTTTGAGATTCGGCGAAGGAAACAAGACGCCATGAAAGATTCGCGTTCTCTGGTCGGCAGGTGTCTCGGAGCGATCGCGCTTGTCGCGACCGCGATCTCTTCTGCTTCTGCCCAGGAGGACCCGGCAAAATATCCGACGCGGGCCATTCACATCATCGTCGGCTTCACGCCCGGCGGCGGCAACGACATCATCGCCCGGATTGTCGGGCAGAAATTGTCCGAAAGTTTTGGCCAGCCGGTCATCATCGAAAACAAGCCGGGCGGCGGCGCCATCGTCGCCACCGAATATGTCGCCAAAGCGGATCCGGATGGCTACACGCTGCTGGTCGGCGCCAGCGGCGCCATGGCGATCAACCCGGCGGTCTATGCCAAGCTGCCCTATGATTCGATCCGCGACTTCGCCCCAGTGTCCGAGCTCGGATCGTTCCCGCTGATTCTGGTCGTCAACGCGTCGTCGCCGTTCAAGTCGGTCACCGAGCTTGTCGCCTATGCCAAGGCCAATCCGGACAAGGCGAATTACGCCAGTTCGTCGGCCGCGTTTCAGCTTGCCACCGAACTGTTCAAGCAGAAGACCGGCGCGCCGATGCAGGTCATCCCCTACAAGGGCGCCAACGATTCCGTGCTGGCGGTGGTTTCGGGTCAGGTGACGGCGACCATTGCGGACGCCGGTCCCGTGTCGGGCCAGGTCAAGGGCGGTCAGGTGCGCGCGCTCGCGGTCGCCGCGCCCAAGCGGATGGAAGACTTTCCGGACGTTCCGACGATGAAGGAGGCCGGTGCCGACGTCGATGCGGTACTATGGAGCGGCATCTTCGCGCCCAAGGCGACACCGCCTGCGATCGTGAAGAAGCTCGAGATCGAATTGATGCGGATCGCCCGCCTGCCGGACGTGATCGCGCGCCTGAAGCCGCTCGGCATCGAATCGGTCGGCAATTCGTCGGACGAATTTTCCAGGATTCTGGCCGCCGACATCGCGCGCTGGACCGACGTCGCCCGGGCCGGCAACATCAAGATGGAACAGTAGCGCTGCGCCGATCGGGCGACATCCGCGAGACAATGACGGTCGTGATT
>JAQGKJ010000562.1 GCA_028290165.1 Bradyrhizobium sp.
CGCCACGGCGTCCATGCTGGTCGCGGCATAGCCGCTCGCAGCGAACTCGTGCCGCGCGGCCTCGTAGATGATCCCGCGGGTTTCATCATCGGGGCGGACTTGCGGGCGGCCCCGGCAGCGCCGGCCCTGGTCCGTGTCCTGGGTGGTATCGGTCTCAGCCATGCTTTTACATGATGCCTGTCATTCCATTGACAGTCCCAAGCTAGGTTCTATTTTGGAAAACATCAAGTTTCCTAAATCCGGCATCCGCGAATGCCATCAGGGGGTAAACGTCATGACCCGCCATTCCACCGCATTCGAGGTCGAGCGCGAGGTTCCCGCCGGCGATGCCGTCAAGGATCTGCTGCCCGATACCGCCGACAAGCCAGCCCTCGCCCTCGCTGGAACCAAAAAGTTCAATTTCCGCAGGCTGTTAATGGCGGGCGCAGCGGTAGCGGTTCTGGCCGGTGCGGTCTGGTATGGCTGGGACTACTGGACCGTCGGGCAATACCTGGTCTCGACCGATGACGCATACGTGAAGGCCGACAATACCACGGTGGCGCCCAAGGTTTCGGGCTACCTCCACGAGGTGCTGGTCGGCGACAACGAGCGCGTCAAGGCCGGGCAGATACTGGCGCGGATCGACGATCGCGATTTCAAGGTGGCGCTTGATCAGGCCAAAGCCGATGTCGCCGCAGCACGCGCGGCCATCGCCAGCAGGCAGGCCCAGCTCGACGTTCAGCAGACCGTGATCGACGCCGCCAGGGCAACGATCGACGTCGACAAGGCGACGGTGACTTTCGCGGGTCAAGAGAACAAGCGTTACACGGATCTCGCGGCGACAGGCTTTGGCAGCGTGCAGAACGCCCAGCAGGCGCAGTCGCGCAACGCCGGCGCACAAGCCGCGATCCAGCGCGATACCGCCAACCTTGCCGCCGCACTGAAGCAGGTCGACCTGCTCAAGGCCGAGATCGTTCAGGCAAACGCGGCGCTTGCGCGCGCAGAGGCCATCCAGGGTCAAGCCGAACTCAATCTCGGTTACACCTCGATCGTCGCTCCGATCGACGGCGTTGTCGGCAATCGCACGCTACGCCTTGGCCAGTTCGTGCAGGCCGGCACGCAATTGATGTCGTTGGTGCCGGTCACCGGCGCCTATGTGGTGGCGAACTACAAGGAAACGCAGCTTACCGATGTGCGCGAAGGCCAGGCGGTCGATATCGCGGTCGACATGTTCCCCGGCCTGTTGGTGCACGGCCACGTCGACAGCATCGCACCCGCCAGCGGCCAGGAATTCGCGTTGCTGCCGCCGGATAACGCCACCGGCAATTTTACCAAGGTCGTCCAGCGCATTCCGGTGAAGATCGCGCTCAACCGCGACAACAGCTCTCCGATCGAGCTGCGTCCAGGTATGTCGGTGATCCCGACCATCGAGACGAAGTCGCAAGTTCGGCCGCGTGCCCGCAACCACGGAACGGTAGCCGTACCCAAAGTATCGAATGCGTCTTTCGGGGGATAGCGCGATGTCAAATCCCGCCCTGTCAGCGATATCTGTGCCGCTAACGCCTCGCAACCAGTCTACGCGTGCGGTCGATCCGAACCGCGCCAGCGTTACGGTCTGGATCGCCGTGATCGCGGCCATGATCGGTTCGTTCATGGCGATCCTGAACATCCAGATCACCAACGCTTCTCTGCTCAACATCGAGGGCGGCATCGGCACCGGCGTCGACAACGGCTCGTGGATATCGACCTCCTACCTGATTGGCGAGATCGTGGTGATCCCGCTCACCGATTATCTCTCCAGGGTATTTTCGTTCCGCCGCTATATGCTCGCGAGCGCGGCGCTGTTTGCGGCCTTCTCGGTCGCGTGCGCCTTCACCCACGATCTGCCATCCATGATCGCGATGCGCGGATTGCAGGGTTTCGCCGGCGGTGTGCTGATCCCGATGGCGTTCACGCTGGTGCTGACCAAACTGCCGAGGCCGCAACAGCCGATCGGCCTGGCCATCTTCGCGCTGTCGGTGACCTTCGCGCCGGCGATCGGCCCCACCATCGGCGGCTACCTCACCGAAAATTACGGCTGGCAGACCATCTTCTACGTCAACGTGGTGCCGACCATCGTGATGGTAAGCGCGCTCTCTCTCACGCTGGAGCGGCAACCGATGCAGCTCAAGCTCCTGCAAGAAGGTGATTGGATCGGCATTTTCGCCATGGCGATCGGACTGTCCGCCTTGCAGACCGTGCTCGAGGAGGGCAACAAGGACGATTGGTTCTCCTCCCCCTTTATCCAGCGTCTCGCGGTCGTCTCGCTGGTGAGCCTGTCGCTGTTCGTCTGGATCGAGCTGACGGTTGAGAAGCCGCTGATCCGGCTGCGCCTCTTGACGGGCCGCAACTTCGGCTTCGGCACTATTGCAATCACGATGCTGGGCTTTGCCCTGTTCGGATCGGTTTACATTTTGCCGGCCTATCTCGGTCAGGCGCAGGGCTACAATGCCGAGCAGATCGGGGCGGTATTGGCGTGGACCGGCCTGCCGCAACTGATCCTGATTCCGCTGGTGCCGAAGCTGATGCAGCGCTTCGACACGCGCTATATCGCCATGACCGGTCTGCTGATCTTCGCCTATAGCTGCTTTATGAACACGGCAATGTCACTCGACTACGCTGGCGACCAGCTTTGGATTCCTAACATCGTGCGCGCCATCGGCCAGGCCATGGTGCTGACCCCGCTGACCTCGGTGACAACGGGCGATATCGCGCCGCAAGATGCTGCGGCCGCCTCGGGCATCAGCAACATGCTCCGCAATCTCGGCG
>JAQGKJ010000617.1 GCA_028290165.1 Bradyrhizobium sp.
GGTGCCCATCACAATGCGGTCGGGGCCGAAGACGTCGATCAGATACGCGAGCTGGTGATAGGAAAAAACCACGGTATCAAGATAGACTTGCCGCAGATAGGTCGTCGGCGGCAGCGGCAGGTCACCATGGCAATCCTGCCGCGCGCCCCAGGCGTGATCGATCCGTCCGGAGTAGCCGGGCAGATAACCGCCGCCGTGCACGGCCATCAGCTTCAGATCGGGGAAGCGCGCCAGCGTCCCCGAAAAGATCAGATTGTGAAGCGCAAGTGTCGTATCGAGCGGATTTCCGAGAACGTTATTGAAATAGAAATGGGTCAGGCGCTCGCCGTGGGTGAATCCGTTCGGATGGATCATAATGAATGCCCCCAGTTGCTCCGCTTTCGCAAAGAAGGGGCGGAATTTGGGATCGGACAGTTCCAGGCCATCGACGTTGGTCAGGATCTCGACGCCCTTTAAATTCAAGTCGCCCATGATGTAGTCGAGCTCACGGACGGCGATTTCCGGCTCCTGCAAGGTGACGACGCCAAGTCCGACAAAGCGGTCGGGCTTTCGCGAGCAATATTCCACCACGCCGTCATTGGCGAGGCGATGGGCGGCTTCCGCGATCTTAGGGTCGACCGAGTAATAGCACTGGCCCGGCGCCGGCGCCACGACCTGAATGTCGATGCCCATTTTGTCCAGATCGAACAGACGGCGGTCGATCGTGGTCATAACTTCGCTGACGTCCTTCTCCTGCTGCGCATTGATTTCCTTGGTCGCGGAATCTGCGAAATAGGCGAGCGGGATACGGCTGATATCGACATGCGGCTGTGCAAGCTTGGCGGCTTGCGGCACCACGATGTGGGCGTGAATATCGATCGTGGCGGACGAGGGTCGCCGGGCGAGGCCGTCGGCGTCATGAATACGTGCGGCGGTGCGGCCATAGCGATTCTTGCGATCGATCATTTTGAATTGACTCTGCTGTTAAAGTTGATTGTTAGAGACGTGACGACAAGTTACGACTTGCTCCTCCGTTGGGTCCAGCGGGTCGAAACTGCGGTTGCGTCTGCATCGCCAAGGCCCGCCGCTTCGGCTTCCTCATAGCAAGCAAGGGCGCTGGCTGTGACGGGAAGCTCGGCATGAATGGATGCGCCGAATTGAACGGCCGTTGCCAGATCCTTTTTCGCTGCGTTGAGGCCGAACGCGGTTTCGCCGAGCGGCGCTCCGCCCAATACCTTGGCGATAGCCGGGCCGCGCCCCTTCATGGCCGTCGGCGTGCCGGACGTGTCGGACAAGATATCGATCAGCCGGTCGGCGGGAAGGTTGAGCGGCTTGCAGATCGTCAGGGCCTCGCCAAGCGCTTGCCAGTATACCAAGAGCGGCAGATTGACTGCGAGTTTCATCATCGAGCCCGAACCGAGTTCGCCGACATGCTCGGTGCGGCGGCATAGTTGTTCAAGGATAGGCCTCGCCCTCGCGACATCTGTCTTTGTACCTCCGACAAGGCCGAGCAGCTTGCCTTCTTTCGCAGGTCCGGTGCTTCCGCCTACCGGGCATTCGACGAACGCCGCACCCTGCTGCAACACCGAAGATCCGTTCGATTTCATGGTGTCGGGGCGCACGGTGCTCATATCGATCACGAACTTGCCGGCGAGTCTGGATTTCAGGATGCCATTAGGCGCGCGGTAAATGGCCTCGGTCGCGGCATCATTGAGCAGCATCACGATGACGACATCGTTACCCTCGACGAGCTCCGCGGGGGACGCAAACAGCTTCGCGCCCGCATCAACAAGGGGCTTTGTCTTCGCCGAATTGCGATTCCATACCCCGACTTCATGTCCGACCGACATCAACCGCTGCGCGATCGCCGATCCCATTCGTCCAGTTCCGCATACGCCGATTTTCATTGTCTGACCCCGATTGGTGAGTGAATTGTTAGCCTAGTGAGCATGAAAGACGCCGAGATTCTGGGCGATCAATTCTTCGTTGTTCAGAATGTCGCTGGCGCTGCCGGCGAAGACGCAACGCCCGGTATTAAGAATGACTACCTTATCGGCGACATCGAGCGCCAGCTGAAGATTTTGTTCGACCAGCACGATCGATTGTCCCTCCTCCTTCAGGCGCTTGATGGTGCGGCCAACCTCTGCGACGATCAGCGGCGCCAGGCCTTCCGACGGCTCGTCAAGCAGAAGCACCCGCGGAATTCCCATCAGCGCGCGCCCGATGGCCAGCATTTGCAGTTCTCCGCCCGAGAGCGTGCCTGCAATCTGTGCGTGGCGCTCGCGCATCCTCGGAAACATATTGTAGATCCGCTCAACATGCCACGGCTTGTCCGTCGTGCGCTCGCGCTGTTGCGCCACGATCAGGTTTTCCCGAACCGTGAGAGACGGAAAGATGCGGCGTCCCTGCGGCACGAGGCCGATCCCGAGGTGAGAGATGCGTTCGGGGCCGAGGCCGTCGATCGCTTCTCCAAACAGCCTGATTTCGCCCTCCCGGGGTTTCAGAAAACCCATGACCGTCGAGATGCAGGTGGTCTTTCCCGCGCCGTTGCGTCCCAGCAACGCCAGCACACCGCCGGGCCGCAGCGAGAAGCTAACGCCGTGCAAAATGTGGCTGTCGCCATAAAATGCGTGCACATTCGTCAGACTGAGTGCGTCAGGCGCCAAGATACACCTCACGCGTTCGCTCGTCCGCGATGACGGTATCACGGTCGCCATCGACGATCACCCGGCCGTAGTTGAGCAGCGTCACCGTTTCGGCAAGGTCGAGGGCGGTATCCATGTCATGTTCGATCATGACCACCGTGGTCTCGCGCGGGATCGATCCAATCAGCGACTTCACTTGCGATCGCTCGGTGTTTGACAGACCCGCCAGCGGTTCGTCCAGCAGCAGCACGCGCGGCTTCTGTGCGAGCGCCATTGCGAGCTCCACCCGGCGCTTTTCGCCATAGGCGATGTCGGACACCGGATGTTGAGCGAGGTGTAACAGCCCGACCGCGTCGAGGGTCCGGCGGGCCTCGGTTGCGAGATCGCCGTAATGCGACAGCGGCCGCCACATCTGCCAGCGCGAGGGCCGCAAACCGAGCAGGCCGAGCGTGACATTGTGCTCGAGGGTGTCGCCAGTGAACAGCGTGATGATCTGGTAGGTTCGCGACAATCCAAGATGTGCGCGTTTGTAGGGCGTCAATTGCGTGACGTCAGCGTCGAACAGCCTGATCTGTCCCGAATTAGGCCGCAGGTCGCCGCTGATTTGATTGAACAGCGTCGTCTTGCCGGCGCCATTCGGGCCGATGATCAGGCGGCGCTCGCCCGACCGGATCGCAAGCGATACGCTTTGCGTCACGACAAGTCCGCCGAACGCCTTCTTCAGGTCAATGACTTCAAGTGCAAAATCTGGTGTTTGCCGGGTCATCGCGATCCCCTCCGCAACAATTTGCCGAGGCCGGGAACGATTCCAGTCGGCATGACCAGCACGATGAACAGGAACACCAGACCCAGCAGCATGTTCCATCGCTCGATATAGGCCGAGGCGTAATTCTTCAACAGCAGCACCAGCGCGGCTCCGACCGCCGGGCCGGCAAGCGTTCCGGAGCCGCCGGCGATAACGCCGAGCAACGCCTCCGCTGAGCTCGTAGTGGAAAGCGAGGTCGGGTGAATGTATTTGTTGTAATAGACATAGAGCAATCCGGATATGCCGCCCCAGAAACCGGCGTAGACGAATGTGATCCATCGGATCATCCAGGGATTGAAACCGAGCGCGGCCATCCGGCGGGGCTGGTCGCGTACGCCTTTCAATGACGATCCGAACGACGACGACACGAAGATTGTCATCATCAGGAACGCGAAGGATGTTACGATCAGCGCGAACCAATAAAACGACGCGGCAGTGTCAAGAGAAATGCCAAACGGCATCGGCCGGGTCAGGCCGGCTAATCCATTGTCGCCATTGGTCACGTTGGACATGCGATAGGCGAGCCCCCACAACACTTGCGATAGAGCCAGCGTGATCATGAGAAAGCCCAAGCCGGTAGCGCGCAGCGCGACGACGCCGAAGAAAGCCGCCATCGCTGTTGTGCCCGCGATCGAGATGATGGCGGCCGGCCCGTGTCCAAATCCGTATCGGCTTGTCAGTAGCGCGGAAATATAGGCGGCGACGCCGAGATAGGACGCATGTCCGAGCGACGTCATCCCGCCATAGCCCACCAGCAGGTTCAAGCTCAGCGCGAAGATCGCCGCGATCAGTATCTGGCTCGCGAGGTTGACATAAAAATCACCCGCGAAGAACGGCAGCAGCAGAAGCAAGCTGACAAGCAGGACTGCGGCAATCCACTTCATGCGGCGACGCGCCCGAACAGACCCTGGGGCCGGAACGCAATGACGAAGATCATCGGCAGGAACAGGATGATGTAGGCCAGCTCCGGAAACAGCGCCGTGCCGAACGTGTAGGTGAATCCGACGATGAAGCTGCCGATGAACGCGCCCAGCAAGCTTCCGATGCCTCCCAAGATGACGACGATGAGCGCCAGCGGAAGCATGTCGGCATCAAGTCCGGGATAGGCCGACAGGATCGGTCCGCCCAACACACCGCCGGCGCCGGCGATTCCTGCGCCCAGACAAAACACCACGGTAAACAGATTCGAGACAGGGATGCCAACCGCGCGCGCCATCTGCGGGTCATCGACGCCGGCCCGGATCATCGCACCCAACCGTGTCCGCTCCAGCAGGAAATACAGCACGATCGCTGCCCCGATCGCGCATCCCACCAAAACCAGCCGATAGGTCGGAAACACGAAGCCAAGGAGCCGCGTCGGCGATTGCAGGTTTTGCGGCGTCGGCACAGGTATCGAATCGCCGCCCCATAACAGCAGGCACGCATCGGAAATGATAAAGGACATGCCGAGCGTCACCAGCACCTGTCCGAGCGGGTTGCCCTTCAATCGGGTCAGCACCAACCGCTCGAACAGGCCGCCGATCGCGGCTACCGCGATTCCGGCGCCAAGCGCCGTCACCCAGATGTTCAAGCCATCGAAGGAGCGCAGCGCTGTGGCCCCGAAATAGGTGCCGAGCATGAAGAACGCGCCATGAGTCAGGTTGGCCAGTCTCATCAGGCCGAAGATCAGCGAGAACCCCGACGAGAGCAGAAACAACAGACCACCAAGCGACAGGCTGTTAAGACCCTGGATGATCCAAAACTGCATCGTTGGCCGATCTTGCTCGGAGAGTTGTGCGCTTCGGTGCTCCGCAACGGAAGCCGATCTATTGCTCTAGGTTCTTTGCCGGCGGATAGTCGCGCGAGTAAACCGGATTCTTCAGGAATGCGGTCTTGTCATAGGTCCAGAACTGGGTGACGTCCGGGTAAGTCTTGATAACGGAATTGACCAGCCGTCCGTCGCTCTTGGTCACTTTACGAATGTAGACGTTGCCGATCACATTGCCGAGTTCGTCGAATTTCACGACACCGCGCACCGTGTCCGCGTTGCTGCCGCGGATCGCCGTCATCAGCGCTTTTTTGTCGTCCACGTTTCCTTTGGTGGTCTTTAGCGCAGCTTCCAGAACCTCACCGGAGACATAGGTGCTGCCGGCATAGTAGCCGGGGTCGTATTTGAATTGCTTGCGGAAGGCCGGCGCGAAGGCCTTGTTGAGCGGATTGTCCAATTCTGCGGAATACCAACTCGTGGTCAAAATCCCCAGCGCCTCGTCGCCCATGTTACGAAGCACGGATTCATCGAGCGCGGTCATGCCGCCGATCACGGCCATCTTGTCTTTCAGGCCATATTCGATGAATTGACGCAAAAAACGGAACCCGTTGGAGCCGGCGGTGCCGAGGAAAATCGCATCCGCGCTCTTCACCTGGGCGACATAGCTGCCATAGTCCGGAGTTGCCAGCGGCGTAAAGATTTTCTGGATAATCTTGCCACCATTGTCTTCGAACGCGCGCTGGAATCCGGCGCACATCTCATGCCCGTAGGCAAAGTCGTCGGCGATGGTCACGATCTTCTTGTATTTCAGTTCCTTGGCGGAATAGTCGCCAAGCGGGTAGGCACATTGCGCCGACGTTGATGTCAGGCGGACAAACCATGGGCTTGGGTGCCGCTGCGTCATGTCTTCCGCGGCCGAGACGCCGAGAGTGGGGATTTCCTTTTCAGTGAGGTAGTCGGCAATCGCAAGCGCCTCGAAGGCGGCGAGCGGACCGATGATGCAATGGATATTGTTCTTTTCGATCAACTCCTGCGCCTTAGTGCGCGCGGTTGCCGGGACGCCGGCCGTGTCCGCGACAATCAATTCGATCTTGCGGCCCGCGAGCGTGTTATCGCGCTCCTTCAGAAACATCGTCAAGGCGAGTTCCATGTCGATGCCGCCGGAGGCCAGCGGTCCGGTCTTGGCGGCCAGCAAACCGACGCGGATCGGTTCGTTGTTCTGGGCAAAGACCAGATTGGGGGCCGCCATGCTGGCCATACCTGCGCCGGCAGCGCTTGAGACAAATTGTCGTCGCGATTTCGTCATTCGATCCTCCCCGGAACGCTACATCTGAATATCAGCTGTTCTTGCTTTATTGATTGAGGGATTTATCGGACGGAAGCCATAAATGATCAAGTGATAACCACGCCATCGACTGGCCTGCTGGATATTTGTTAGGCTCCGGATCGGTCGCCATTGATGCAGTGCGGTATCGGGGGTACGCACCCTCAATCGCCGGCTCGTGTGGGCGTGACGATGGTCTTCTTTAACACTTCGAAGACCGCCGCCGTGTCCTGGTCGCCCAGCCCCATCGCCATCGCTTCGGCGTAGACAGGCTGGGTCAGCGTGAACAGCGGAGTTGCGCAGCCGACGTCGTCAGCGAATTCGGCAATAATCGCCATATCCTTTCGCCAGGTCGAGACTTTCATAGTCGCAGGTTCATAAACGCCATCGACCATCATCGGCGCACGCATCTGAAACATCCGTGAGCCGCCGGCACCCGGACCGACCATGTCGACCACTATTTTCGGGTCGAGACCGGCTCGTTCCGCCAGAATCATCGCCTCGGCAGTGGCGACGTTGTGGATGGCCACCAGATGATTGGCGACAAATTTCATGCGGCTGCCATTGCCGTATTTGCCAAGATCGGCGCTTTGCTTGGCGAAATCGGAGAATAGGCCCGTGCATTGTGCAATGGCATGGCTGTCACCGCTGGCGTAGACCACGAGGTCGCGATTCTTGGCCTGCGCGCCGGTTCCACTGAGGGGACAGTCCAGCACGATGTGGCCCGCTTTCTTCAGAATGGCTTCGAAACGAAGCTTATCGGCGATGCTGAGCGTAGAGAGTTCAACCACGATTCGCGGCGTCTGGCCGGAACCGGCGATGATCCGCGCCACATCCTCGGCGGCCGCGGGGCTGGGAAGGCTGGTCATGATGATTGGCGCGTCGCGCGCGACCTCACCGACATCGCCGGCGATCGTGACGTTGGCCGACGCAAGTTCGGCCCGTTGCGCGGCGTCGATATCGAAGCCAATCACGCGCCATCCGCGATCGGCGAGATTGCGGGCAATCGCGCCTCCCATGATGCCAAGCCCTACAATTCCAACGGTCCTGTCCATGAGAGTTTCTTCCCTGCCTGTCGAATTCGATTGACGGGCAACGCCGGCCGCGCCTTAATTAGTGATCAGGTGATAAACAATCGTCGAGACGCTTCGAGCGGTCAAGCAGCTTTCGTCGCGATGCAGAAAAACCAGGAGGGTTGGCTGTCTCCCTGTCTCCCTGTATCTCGATCCGCCGCATCGAAAGATCGTACGAAAGCAAGATAGCGAGGAACGCCAAAATGGCAGGTGTTGGTCGAAAGCCAAACGCTAGCCTGTCCCCGCAGCCGGACGCGGACGACCGCGCTTATGCTGCGATGATTGCGCGCGCTAGGGCACTCATCCCGCAATTGCTCGATCGCGCGGCCCGGACGGAGGAGTTGCGGCGGCTGCCGCTCGAGACCGAACGCGATCTGCATGATACCGGTCTGTTCCGGATCGTGCAGCCGAAGAGGGTCGGCGGCTCCGAATTCGATTATGTCGCGCTGGTCGATTGCGCCGATGTGCTCGGGCAGGCCGACGCCTCGGTGGCCTGGAATTTCGCCAATCTCGCGAGCCACCACTGGATGCTGGGCATGTTCGACAAGCGCGCTCAGGATCTGGTCTGGAACAAGGACGTCAACGCCCTGATTGCCTCCTCCTTCATTTTCCCGGCCGGACGCGCCAGGAAAGTCGAGGGCGGATACGTGCTTCGTGGCAATTGGCCGTTCTCGTCGGGGGTGGATTCCAGCGATTGGAATATGCTTGCCAGTGTGGTGTGGTCTGACGATGAGGCTGATGGCATCGAGTACCGGATCTTTCTGGTCAACAAAAGCGACTACAAAATCAATGACACCTGGAATTCGGCCGGATTGAGGGGAACCGGGTCGAATGACGTCGAAGTCAACGACGCCTTTGTCCCGGAGCCGATGACGGTTGCGGTACACGATCTCGCCGGTGGCCCGACGCCAGGCAGCGCGGTCAATCCGAACGCGCTTTATGCGCTGCCGGTCTTCTCGCTGTTCCCTTACGTGCTTTCCGGCGTGGCCGTTGGAAACGCGCAGGCCTGCCTGGACGATTATGTCGAGGTCGCAAAGCACCGCGCCTCGACCTACAACCGCGCCAAACTCGGCGATCTCCAGACCACGCAGATCAAGATTGCCGAGGCTTCCGCAAAGATCGACGCCGCCCGCCTGATCATGCGCTCGACATGCATCGAGGCCATGGCCGAAGCCAGACGCGGTCACATTCCGGATATCGCCGCCAAGACCAAAACGCGCCGCGATGGAGCTTATTCCGTCAATCTCTGCACCGAGGCGGTATCGTTGTTGTTTTCGGCGAGCGGCGCGCGGGGCCTGTCCACGACGGCCGCATTGCAACGACAGTTTCGTGACGCTCACGCGATCAATTCACACCTCGCGTTCAATTTCGATGCGGCTGGCACCAACTACGGTCGCGTTGCCCTCGGCCTGCCATCCGAAAACCTGACGCTTTGAGCCGGCGGATGACTGACGCACCAAAGCATCCGACCGATCCGGATCCGGCGAACGAGCTGGCCAGCGATAGTTCATCGATCGATCCCAGGGATTTCCGCAACGCGCTCGGCACTTATGCCACCGGCGTCACCATCATCA